>JAKFYL010000101.1 GCA_021730845.1 Planctomycetota bacterium
GTGCCTCCGGGCCTGGATCAAGCGCCCGCGGCCTCTTCGGTAACGCAGGGCGCCACGTTGGGCGGCGGCGGAACGTCGCCCACGCTGCTATCCAACTTCATCGGCGGCCAGTTCGGCGACACGGGCGCCAACTTGATCCCCCCGGACACCTGTGGAGCGATCGGGCCCAATCACTTCGTCAGCGCAACCAACCGCAGTCTGGGCATTTTCAATCGCACCACGGGCGCGAAGATCTCGGCGGTCAGCTTGAACACGTTTTGGGCCACGTCGAACCTTGGAGATCCGCGCGTGGGCTACGACCAGCACCACGGTCGCTGGGTACTCAACGCCTCGAACTTCAGCAACCGCATCTACCTCGCCTACTCGCTCACCAGCGATCCCACCGGAGCGTGGTTCAAGTCGAACGTGCTTGTTTCCCAGGGCACCGACGCAGGCCGCTGGCCGGACTACCAGACCTTGGGCTACGACGCCGCGGGCATCTACTTTGCGGCGTATATGGTCGGCAGTCCGGCCACGATGAGCATCTTCGCTGTCGACAAGGCGCCGCTCTTGAATGCCTCCCCCTCCCTGGGCACGGTCACGGCCTGGCGCAGCTTGCCCTGGGAAGGCGCGATCCAGCCCTGCGCGACCTACGGCAACTCGAGCGGTGAGTACCTGGTCTCACGCCAATCCGCCACGCAGATTCGCGTGCGCCAGATTACCGGCGCCATGACGGCTCCCTCGCTGGTGGAAAAAGGACCGGCTGCAGTTCCGTCGCACAACTCCGGGCCCGACGCGCCGCAGCAGGGCACCGCCGCGACGCTGGACACGATCGACTACCGGCCCATGAACGCGGTGTACCGCAACGGATCGATCTACACCACGCACTGCGTGAACATCGGTGGCCGCGCGGGCGTGCGCTGGTACCAAATCGGAACCACACCGGTGTCCACGGTGCAGACGGGATCGATCGACGATCCGACGATCCACTACTACATGCCCTCGATTTCCGTGAACGCAGCGAATGAAGTGCTGCTGGGCTTTTCGGGTTCCAGCACGAGCTTGTTCGCCGGAGCCTACTTGGCCGGCCGCAAGCCTACTGACCCGCTGGGCCAAGTTTCCGCGCCGATCCTCTACAAGACCGGCGAAGCGGCCTACACCCAGATCTCCAGCTCGGGCGTCAACCGCTTTGGTGACTACAGCTTGACGTCCATCGACCCGCTCGACGACAGCACGTTTTGGACCATCCAGCAATATGCTCGTCTGAGCAATACGTGGGTCACGCGTGTCGCTAGCGCCAAGTACGACACCGCGTCGTGCGCGACTCCCGCTTCCTTCTGCGTGGCCAAATTGAGTTCGAGCGGGTGTCTCGCCCAAGTCGGACACAACGCGTCTCCGCCGAGCCTAGCCGGAGCCGCGGCATTCCAGATCACCACTAGCGGCATGGAGAGCAACGTCAACGGCTTGTCGTTCTTCGGAACTACGGGCCAGAACAACGCGCCCTTCAATGGCGGCACGTTGTGCGTGCTGGGCACTTTGCACCGCTTGAGCGTGAAGAACTCGCTGGGCGGCGCGGCGTGCACGGGTTCGTTCAGCTACACCCTGGCGGATCTGGCGGCCCAAGCCTCGGGCGGAGCGCTGGTCGTCGTCGGCGCTACGATCGACATCCAGACCTGGTTCCGAGATCCCAGCGATCCGTTCACGGTCGGGTTGTCGAATGGGCTGGAATTCGTGGTCTGCCCCTAGACTCGCCTGCGGGTTCGCCCGGCCGCCAATCGCGGGTGACCGGGTCCCTGGCAAATGCACGCGGCCGTCTGTTCTCGCCCTCGGCGGGAACAAACGGCCGCAAGCTTGCTGGCGCGCAAGCGCTTTGTGTTTCCGGAAAAGCTTTTACAGCTTCAGTTCGTCGGCTTGCAGGGAGTCCAGCATGCGCAGCACCAGGCGTGCGACGCGCCGCACCTTGTCGAAGTCGATCTTATCCGCATCGTCGCCGGGCTTGTGGTAGTCCTCGTGCACGTCGCTGAACAGGAAGCACACCGGGATCTTCAAGTTGCGCGCGAAATTGACGTGATCGGACCGCTCCCAATAGTCATCGGCACTGCCCAGGGTCTTGAACTTTTCGTCCGAGGCAAAACTCTCCGCCAAACGCGTGAGGCCGTTGTAGCTGGCGTGGTCGCGGCTGGGCGTGACCAGAAGGCTGTCGGCTGCATTGCGTCCGACCATGTCGATGTTGATGTCGCAGACTGCTTGGAAGCCCGCGGGGAGTGAGGGCTTCTCGGTCCAAGCTTTGGATCCAAAGAGGCCCTTTTCTTCGCCCGAGACCCACAGCAACAGCACGGAGCGACGCAAAGGCCCATGAGCCTTGAGGGCGCCGGCCAAAGCGAGCAAAGTCGTCGTACCCGAACCGTTGTCATCCGCGCCGTTGAAGATCTCGCCCGCGGCGTTGGTACCAACGTGGTCATAGTGGGCCGAAACGATCAGCACTTCGTGCTTCAGCTTGGGATCGCTGCCGGGCCAAAATCCGCACACGTTTTCGACTTCGATCTGGCCGTTGCTGCCGGCGGGCACCCGCTGCTCGCTGATCTCGAGCTCGAGAGTCTGCCCCAGCTTGGGCGCGGAGCCGCCATCCAGTCCGAGCCTAGAGCGCTCGGCCACGAAAACCTGGGCGATGGTCTTGTTCGCGCTCGGCGGGGCATTCTCGCCGCGCGGATAGCTGACCATGGGCCGATGCAAACTCTGGATGTCTTGGCGAAAGCGCTCAGGATAGGGCAGCCCGGAGTACTTTTCGCTCGGCGTCACGATCACGCCGATCACGCCCGTCGCTTCGAACGCGCGCGCGCGTTCGCGCGCGGTCGAGCGCGAGGACTCACCTTCCAAGCACAGTGCCCACTTACCCGTAAGCTCAAGGCCTTGGAGGTCCGCAGGTTTGCCTTCGCCGCAAAACACCACCGGCCCGGCCCCTTCGAAGGGCCGCAGGTCGCGCGCGTAGAAGTAGTAGTCCTGCCCGAAGGCCAGCTGCTGGGTCTTGGTTCCATGTCGGATTGTGAGCTTGGATTTCTCGGCGTCGATCATCCGGCTCTCGAGCGGATAGGAGTACAAGTAGCCGTCCGCGGCACCGTGCTCGAAGCCCAGGCGCTCCAGCCGCGCCGCCAAGAAGCGCGCAGCGACTTTCAGGCCTTCGCTGGGTGTGTCCCTGCCCCCCAACTCGTCGGACGAGATGTAGCGCAGGTCGGCTTCGATCTCCTTGGCTTCGATGGACGCAAGCGCGCGATCGAGAGCGGGCGATCCCGATAGTGCGGTCATTCCTGCGCCAGGAGAGTTGCCGAGCGCGACCGGCGCGGCAAACAACAGGCAGCCTGGCGCTAGCAGCAGGGCCGAAACGGCAAACAAGGAAGTGCGCATACGTTGGTTCATGGGTGAAGCCTCCAGGCGGCTATTGAAGCACGCCGCAGGCCCGCCTTCAGCGGGGGCCGCAAGAACTCTTACCCAAGCGGCCTAGAGCCGGCTCTCAAATGGCGCTGACCACGCCGCCGCCGTGCGTGCGGGCGGAAAGGAACGCTTGGCGAGCGCGGTGGAACAGGTCTTCGCGCTTCTTGATTTCGGGGTGCGGAAAGGCGCTGATCCCCACGGCGATGGCGAGTGGGTCCCCCACCAGGTCGCGCAATTCGTGCTCGCGCGCGAGTTCGCCCACGCGCTTGGCCATGACTTCCGCGCCGTCCGGACCGGTCAGGGGCAAGAGGAACAGAAACGAATTCTCGTCGAACCGGCCGAGCACATCCGTGTCGCGCGAAGCCGAGAGGAAGATGCCCGCCAGCTCGCGCAGCACCTGCTCGGAAGCCTGGCCTTCGAATCCCAACATCACGCACGCGAGCGGGTGGGCGAAGCGCTGGGCGCGCTTGAATTCTTCGTCCAGCTTGAAGTGCAGGAACGAGTAATGGAACAGCTGCGTTTCCGGGTCGGTGAGATGATCGATCAGGCGCTGGTCGGGCCGGCCTGCGGCATCGCGCAACAGGGCCGCGGGGAGGCGCCGGGTTTCCTCCAGGGAGGACCGGGGCTGGCTGGCGGGCTTGCGCTGTTGGGCTGCGCTTTCGAAGCCGGCCATGGACTCGGGCGCGCTGCCCATGTGGCGGCGCAATTCCGCGCTTCCAAACGGGCGCTCGATCACGCCCGTGGCACCGCAAAAGCGCGCGATCGCTTCCGCCAAGCGAGCGCCCTGGTTGACGACCAAGAACGTGCGGCAACCGAATTTGGGAGACACGCGCCGGCACAGCTCATAGACGTTTTCGCTGGTCATGCCCCGATCGAGTAGCAGCACATCCCCCGGCGCCGGGGGCTGATTCTCGAGTTGCTCGGAATTCGCCAGGGCCTGAAAGCCGAATCCCGGTAGGCCCGAGACGGCGGCGCGCACCGCCGCAACCAGGGCTTCGTCCGAGGTGACCAACTTGATTGTGCGTTTTGCTTCCGTCATGGCTGACTCCTTATAGGCCATGACACCAGGCTGGTGCGACGGACCTAGGCGGTTCAGTCTTCGAACTGGCGCAGCTTGCGTCAAGGACTTTGGCCGGATGGCGCGGCTCCGACAGCCCGCGCCTGCTCGGCCAGACGAGCTACCCGCAGCCCGTCGCCATGTCACATGCAAAGACGTTCGGGGACACTCTAGGCCCCCCTTCCAGCCGGCACTAGGCCAATTCCTCGATCCACTCAGCCGGCATGTCGTAGTTCGCGTAGACGTTCTGGACGTCTTCGTTGTCCTCCAAGGACTCGACCAGCCGCAGCACGCCGGCGGCGACATCCTTGTTCGTCACGGCGACCTTGTTTTGGGGAATGTAGGCCAGCTCCGCGGAGCGCGCGGCCAGGCCGCGTTGGTCGAGGGACTTCTTGAGGGCCGGGAAATCGGTGGCCGGCCCGCTGAGCACGGCGAGTTCGCCCTCGAACTCAATGTCGTCGGCGCCCACTTCGAGGGCCAGCTCAGTCCACTGGTCCTCGCTTTTCGGACCGCGATCGAAGACGAAAATGGACCGCAGTTGAAACAGGAATGCCACCGACCCCGGCGCTCCCAGGGCCCCGCCCGCGCGGTCGAACAACAGCTTGACGTCCGGCGCCGTGCGGTGGCGGTTGTCGGTCAAGCACTGCACGAGCAGCGCAATTCCGCCCGGCGCATAACCCTCGTACACGACTTCGACGAACGCGTCGCCGTCCTTGGTTCCCGTTCCACGGGCGATGGCGCGCTCGATCGTGTCCTTGGACATGTTCGCCGCGCGCGCCTTGTCGACGGCATATTTGAGCTTGAGATTCTGGTCGGGATCGCCGCCGCCCTGACGCGCCGCGGAAATGATGGCGCGCGACAGCTTGCTGAAAGTCTTGCCGCGCTTGGCATCCACCGCGCCCTTGCGGCGCGCGATATTGGCGGAGTGTGAGTGACCGGCCATGCGAAACCAACCAAAACGCCCCAGGGGTGCCGCACAAAGCGGCACCCAGGCGCCAGGAAATCCAGGTCTAGCGCTTGGAGAACTGGAAGCCCCGGCGTGCGCCGCGGCGACCGTACTTCTTGCGCTCTTTCATGCGCGAATCGCGGGTCAAGGCGCCGACCGCGCGCAGCGGCTGGTCGTGACCAATGTCCGAGAGCTTGAGCGCGCGCGCCACGCCCAGACGGATCGCGTCCGACTGGCCGACCAACCCGCCGCCGAACACGTTGCAAAAAATGTCGTAGGCCTTGTCCAGCCCCGTGATCTTGAGCGGCGAAAGGGCGCGCTCTTGGTGCTCGAGGATCGGGAAGAACTGCTCGAGCGGACGTCCGTTGACGACGAACCCGCCGGCGCCGGGCTTGAGCCGCACGCGGGCCACGGAAGACTTGCGACGGCCAAGGCCCCAGTACTGGGCGGTAGCGCTGCTGGAAGTAGGCATGTTACTTGCTGACCTTGACGGGATTTTGGGCCGAATGCGGGTGCTTGGGACCGGAGTACACTTTCAGGCGCGCGAGCATCGCTTGACCGAGCTTGGACTTGGGCAGCATGCGGCGCACGGCGAGCGACACGATGTCGGCCGGACGACGCTGGCGCACATCGGCCATGGAAATGTTCTTGAGACCGCCCGCAAAGCGCGTGTAGTGCGGGTAGAACTTGACTTCGGCCTTCTTGCCGGACACCACCGAGCGCTCCGCGTTGACGACCACGACGTGGGCACCGCTCAGCTCACTGGGCGTGTAGGTCGGACGGTCCTTGCCCATGAGGTTCATGGCGATGGCGCTGGCCATGCGCCCCAAGTTGTGCTCGGAGGCGTCATACAAGAGCCAGCGCTCGGGAACTTGACTGGCACGGACGAAGGTCGCTTTCATGGACGATGAGGGAGATGGTTCCGGCGCTGGCGAAGGA
>JAKFYL010000170.1 GCA_021730845.1 Planctomycetota bacterium
CCTTGTGGCTGCGCTGCAACGGCAGCCTCGATTTGGCGCTCAAGCAGCTGGAAGGCATCGGATCCAGCCTTTCCGTGCCGACCAAGGACGGGCGCATCATGTCGCTAGGAGACGGCCTAGCCAAGGCGTTGCAGCGCTACCTGATCGCCAAGAAGCAACACGGTCTGCACGCCCTGCTGCTGGGCACCGCCGGACCCCAATACGCCACGCCCATGCCGGAAGCCCAACCCAACATGGGCCACGGCCAAGGCGCGCCGCGCAACGTCGCTTCCTACAAAGTGAAGTGCCCCGTGTGCCAAGGAGAACTCGCCTTCCAAGAAGGCTGCGTGAAATGTCACGCCTGCGGGTTCAGCCAGTGCTGAGACTCGCGATCGACCAACGATAAGTTGGAGACTCGAGAAGGTCGTTTCTTGTTGAGCCCATTCGAACCCACAAAGTTCGAATGGGCTCGCTGATTTTTCTGTGCCGTACGGAGCCAGGCTCTTTGCCACACGATTCGCCGTACGGTACGGAGCCAGGCTCTTTGCCACACGATTCGTGCGTGGAGTCAGGGGGCGCGCTACATGAAGTTGCGCGTGTGCTCGCCGCTGAGGGCGTCGGCGCGCGCTGGCGTAAAACCGATCTTACGCAGGCGCTGGCGGCGGCCGGAGTGCATGGCAGTCGCGAGCTCGACCACGCTTCCGTCTCCCAGCAGGCGCGCATTCCGGATACGTTCTGCGATGTTCCTCGGGTCCCGCGGTACGGTACCAGGCTCGATTCCAACGCCTAGCGTGCCAGGCTCGTGAGTTGTACATCCACACGAGTGGGACTTTCGAGCGAGGCTGGTGGAGAAGATGGAGAAATCGAGCCAAGCACCACATCTCCGGAGCGGTTTCATCAATAGGCTTGGGGAACGCTTTGCGAAGCCCTAAGACGGCGGAGAACTCACGGGACAAGTCAAGCGTCTTGGGAACCCTCAATCTCCCAGCAGGCGCGCATTCCGGATACGCTCTGCGATGTTCCTCGGGCCCCGTGCGCCATGAAGTATGCTCACGACAGCAAGCGGCTTCGTCGCAGGCACAAACACGATCAAGTACGAGTAGACGCTCCAGAAGCGCACATCCGGATCATGCGCGATGTCCTCACGAGCGTGGCCAACATCGGGCTGTTCGGCGAGGAACTGAAAACCGCGCTGAAGCTCGCGCACGACCTGCTCTGCGGGCGATAGTCCGCTCGACTCCGCAATGGAGTCGGCGATTTCGGCGAGGTCTTGCTTGGCTTGTGCAGTTAGGGTGTAGCGAGCGCTCATGCACCCTTCGCCCGCGGACGACGCTGGCGAAGATTTGTGAGAACCGCATCCACGGCCTGTTCACCGTCAACGACCTGACCCGCGCGGAGTTGTTCCATTCCGATCGCGATCTTGCGCCGGGCATCCGCCCGCCATTCCACCTCATCTGCGAGGAGTCGAAGGCCTTCGCGGATCACTTCGGCTTCGGACAAGTAGCGCCCTTCGGCAACCTGCCGCTTCACGAACTCTTCCTGCTGGGGGGTCAATCGAACATTCATGTCGCCATCCTAGCCCGTGTGGCCAATTGTATCCATCTTGGACACATCGGCAGTACCTCGATTGGGCTTGACCCGTACCCCCCCAAAGGCGCCCTTTCGTGCACCGCATGCTGCGTTTTTTGGATCAGGAGGGCACTTGCCTTGGGGGCCTAGCCCGGGCCTGTCCACGCTGTACGGTACGTCGAATCGAGACAGACACTTTGGCCCCGAAAGCACCATTTCGGCGCGCTGCGCGTGGAACGGCGCGGCGGTTCACCGTATGTGAAGCAGGCGCGACCGGGCCTGCGTGAGGGGGAAAAGGAGCCCGGGAACTCTCTGCCGTACATTTCCTGGGTGGCGTCCGCTTGGATTACCTCCGCTGTGGGTTGGGGCCGGTAGCTGGGCCCAGCCTGCTTGGATACGAGTGTCAGATCCCGAAATCGACCCTGGTCTTCCACTCCCCATTTCCATGCAGCAAGGATGGCGTGCACGAGGATGCGCCGGACTGCGAAACAGAGCTTGGCGTCGTAGGCCAGCAGGTAGCGGATGCGGAAAGGAAGCGAGAGCACCCACTGGCGCACCGGCACAAGCTACAGCACGTCGTCGACAAGGTGCGTGGCGGTATCGGCCATGCGCCGACCGCAGCAGGACGGACAGAAGCCGCGATCCAAGGCGCGCCGCGCAACGTCGCTTCCTACAAAGTGAAGTGCCCCGTGTGCCAAGGAGAACTCGCCTTCCAAGAAGGCTGCGTGAAGTGTCACGCCTGCGGGTTCAGCCAGTGCTGAGACTCGCGATCGACCAACGATAAGTAGGAGACTCGAGAAGGTCGTTTCTTGTTGAGCCCATTCGAACCCGCAAAGTTCGAATGGGCTCGCTGATTTCGTAGGCCGTCCGTCGCCGTGCCGCTTGGTTCGCTTTGCAGTACGCGTCCGGCGGATCCATCCCGCGCAGAATCCGCTCAGCGGTTCAGGTAGTTCGCGATCAGCCGCGTGTTGCCGTCCAGGCCCAAGGCGTGAGCGTTGAGGAAAGATGCCGGATGACGAACGACGCGCGACATGGCAATTCTCATTCTAGTACGAATCCAGCGCGCGCGCTGAGAATATGCGCACGAACGTGGCTTCGACTGTGCCGCGCTACCCGGCCTGACGCCGTACTCACTTCTTGGGGTAAGTCTGCTTGACCCACCGCGCCCACTCACGCTCCAAGGCTTGGGAGTCCAGTCCCAAGGCCTGGGAGTTGGCCTGTTTCTGGCGTTCGAGGAGCATGCGCGCGCTTTCTTCGGGCGAGGTCCTGTTGGCGTTGGGACGGCCGCCTTCGGTAAGTGCCAGCAGCCAGGCGCGCACGCGCTCGGGTCCCAAGGTGAGGATGAATTCCGCTCGCGACCAGACGACCATCTGTTCGTGGGATGGGATTTCATGGCCCTTGGCATAGTTCATCATTTCCTCCCAGCTCGAACGGGCGCCATTGTCCACGAGCGCGCGCACGCGCGGCGCCCAGAGGTAGTGCTTTTCGAGCCGCTCGGCGTTTTCGCTGTCACCGCCTTGAACGATCCAGCGCGGGTCGATGCGGCGCGAGAAGTAGTGTGCCAGGCCTTGGTTCAACCAGGCTGGGGTGCAGTAGCTCGAGTTGCGCAAGCCTTCCAGGAAGGTGTTCGTCAAGAGGAAGGCGGCGTAGCACCAAATCGCTACGTCCAGTCCCTCCGTGTGCGCTTTCAGCGAATCTGCGCTTACGCCTACGAACATGCCGCCGCCTTCGACCCAGCGGCGGCAGAGGGAGTCTTGGCGCTCCTTGAAGGCCCATTCGGTGAAGCGCCCGAGAGTCGAGCCCTTGGAAGAGAGCAGCACGACGAACTTCTCGGATTGCCCCAAATAGAGACCCATGCCCGCCGCCGTCGGCGGGCCGCCGGGCCGGCGAGTTGACGGAGGGAAATCGGCTTCGCTGAAGCCCGTCTGCGCGAGGAAATCGGCGTAAAGCTCTTCGATGCGTTGGGCGAATAGATGGGCCCGCAGCCATGGATCGAGGGCCCTAGTTGGCAGTTTGAAGCTGGGCAGCCGGTCCTTCAGGCGCCTACATTCCTCGGCCAGGAGCCGCTTTTCCTGGCTGTCACCCTTGAGCTTGTAGGTTCCTAGCGACGAACCCAGCTTGAAGTGCGCGGTTTCGATCCAGATCAAACCGATGCCGCCCAAATCCTGGGTCAATTCCACCGTACTGCGGCCACCCATCACGACGAACGGGCCGAGCGAGCGGTAGCCCAAAGCCGCCAGAGCCGCGTCCTCGCCACGTGTGTAGGGGTCGACGCTTTCGAACTTTTCTTCGCCCTTGGAGCCCGAACCGTCGTCGCCCTCTTGGGGCACGCCTCCTTGCCCATGCGCAAGGGGGGCGAGTGGCCCACGTGCCAGCAGCGCGGCGAACCAAACGGCGACGCTGCCGAACCCCAATCGGAAAGAAAAGAAGTTCTGCACGGCCCAAACGCCAAGCCTTTGTCCGGAAATCCGTGTCAGTTTTCGGCCCGCACTCGCCGTCGCGAGTACGTCGCGACGACCAAGGAAACCGGTTTGGCTTCCAAGGAGTTGCAACGTGGCCTGCGGCGGCGAGGGCCGGCGAAAACGGACTATTCCTTTCGGACGGACCCTAAACACCTGTCGCTGGAACTGCCGGGCGGGCTGATTTGCGCGGGATCAAGGGCAGTTTGGTGGCTTTGTCGACGATGTCCAGCAAAGCCACGCGCTCGTTTTCGATCTGTTCGAGCTTGGCTTTGGCTTTGACGATCTTCTTCGAGTCAGGACCGTCCTTTTCCAGCGCACGGCTGATGTCGAACTTGCAACTCTGCGCGCGCTGATCCAAGTCGTCGAGCCCGTCGAGCAACTTGAGCGCTTGGTCGAGTTCGCGCTTCATGTCGCTGGCGTAGTGTTGCTCCAAGACGTTTGTCATGTGCGTCCACAGTTCCGTGCGCGAACGCTCGGATTCCAGCGGGATCTTGCCCGAGCCGTCGGCGGCGCTCAGGAACAAGTGCTCGGGATCCTTACCATCGAACAGGCTGCGGAAGGGGTGATCCGCTTGCAACACGTCGGCCGGCAACTTGACGCAGCGGAACCAGCGTGCGAGCAAGAACGTGCGTTCGTTGTCAACGCCTTCGGAGAGCAAGGCCTTGTCGGTCCCGTTGCAGACCAGGCACTCGCGTAGGAGCAGGAGCGGGCGCGGGTCATCCCCCGCGATGTACTTCAGCGCGTCCTCGCGAGGCAGAGCTTTGCGCACACGCGACGCCACGCTGCGCCCAGATTGTTCCACGCGCTCCTCGTAGGTCGGGTAGTTCCAATCCAGCTTGAGCAGCTTCTTGGCCGTCTCACCGCGCTGCGTCTTGGGTGGCAACATCGGCGCAGTTGGCGCTGGTCCCGGACCGACAGGCGCGGGTGCTGCGCCGACGCCGCCTGTGCCCGAAGCGGATCCTCCGCCAACCGGCGGGGGTGCCGGCGGCTCAGCCGCCGACGGTTTGGGGCTTCATCAGCCAGGCAACGCGCCAGCGGGCAAGGCCATGGCCGTGACCAGACCCAGCGCAAGCAGGCGAATCGAAACATGCAAGTACTTCATCGAACAAGACCTCTAGCTTGGGAAATGGATCGAGCCTAGGTCCGCGCGCCAACGCTTCCATTAGCCCATGCTTCCTCTGGATTGGCAAGTCCCAGCAGGCCAGCGGGCCACGCAGGCCGGCCTTCTCATCCCATCTGGCTCCGTACGTCCCTCTCCCTACGCGTCGCGTTGGGATACGGTCTCCCACTCAAGCCTGAACCGCATCAAGTACTTCCGTAGTCGGTCACTGTCGTTGGCGACAGAGCGTTGCAGGCGTGAAGTTGCGAACAGCGCTCGTCCTGCCTCCGCGAGCGAGCGCGACCGGCGGCAGACTTCTAGCACGCCGGCCAGCTGAATCTGGTCGAAAAGGTCGAGATCCGGTGACACACCGGCGGGCAGCCGTGGGTGCGGTGCATCGTCGTTGGTGTTTGAATTCCACGCTGCACGCAGCCGCTCGATTTCGGCTGCGACAGCTGGTTCACCGATCCGGCCGCCGTCGGCAAGTGTGGCAAGCCGTGTCATCGACGCGGAGAGCTCGCGGAAGTTGCCGCGCCACTGCGCCTCGGGCGAAGTGGCGAAGCGCAGATAGCGGCTGCGCGCTTCCGTATTGAAGCGGACTGTGGTGGCGTTCACGCGCGCGAACCTCTCGAGTTCGAAGTCGACGTTCGGCTCGACGTCTTCCGGGCGATCCCGCAGAGCGGGCAGGTTGAACGTCCACAGATCGATACGGGCGAGCAAGTCTTCCCGGAATCGGCCCGCCTGCACGGCATCTCGCAGGCTGCGGTTGGTCCCGGCAATCAGCTGAAAATCGCTCTGCACTTCACGATCGCCGCCCATCGGCAGGAATCGCTTTTCTTCAATGGCTTTCAGCAGCATGGCCTGTTCGTCCAAGCCGAGCTCGCCGATCTCATCGAGGAACACGATCCCGCCATCCGCCTTGCGCAGCAACCCCGGTCGCTCGGACTGCGCACCCGTGAACGCGCCTTTCACATGGCCAAATAAGGTGGACATGGCCGCATCGCCGCGCAGGGTCGCGCAGTTCACTTCGACGAACTCGCCACGGATCTGGTGCTGGGCCTTCTTGAGTTCGTACAACCGGGCGGCGAGCAAGGACTTTCCTGCCCCAGTGGGACCCACCAGCAGCACCGGTGCCTTGGAGCGGATCGCCACGCGTTCAAGCTCGTCGATCATGCGATTGAACGCGGCATTGCGCGTCGCGATGCCCGACTTAAGAAACGTCGTGCTCT
>JAKFYL010000118.1 GCA_021730845.1 Planctomycetota bacterium
ATGCCGGCGTTCGACGAAGTCGATCTCCTGCCCGAACTGCGGATGGAACGGATGCGTGATCCGCACCGAAGCGGACACATCACCGGCGCGACATGCAGTTGATTGGGTGGACGAACACGCGCTTCATGAACTCGGCCTAAGTTTGGCGCGTCGGCTGCCTTGGCTTGCGAGCGGGAGACGCGCAGCCGTCGGTAGCCGGGTCGGGTTCGGCTGTCACGGCGACTTCCTCCAAGATCCTCGAGCTCAGGGTGCCGGCGTGCTCCGCTAGACCCAAGCCACAACGGCAGCGCGCCGATTGGCAGGTACAGCGAGCCGTCAAGAACAGCGGCGCGCCGGGCGATCCCAGCGGAACGCGAGGTGCACGCGCGCGCAACGAGTTCTTGCGCAGAAATAGAGCCCATGATCGGTATCGCCCAAGCTTCAATTCCTTCCAGCCAAGAAACGGATTCCGCCGTTGCTGTCAGCGAAACCACGCTTTCAGAAGCCTGCGTGGCTTGGGGCGCAAAAACCACGACCGCCGCCAGCGCCGCGGAGCAAGGAGGAGGCAGCAGAATGAGAAAACGGCCCCCCCATGGGGGGCTAAACCTTCGGGCCAAAGTCCTCTGGTCTGATAGGGAGTGCCCCTCGCCACGGCGAGGGGCGTCGATGGAAGGGAGCTTTGCCCCCTCACCACCCCCGCAGGAAGGCTGCCTCCCAGCCTGCCCGAGGATCACTTTCGGGAGGAAGTCGGCCTGGGGTGGGTCAATTTTCGATTGCCGAATGAGTCAGTTTTCGATTGCCGCTCGCAAGAAGTCAAGGAACGGCGGCTGGAAGAAATCTACGGCTACCGTCACACCAAGCACCAGCGCTTGCGCCGCAAACGGCAGGGGCTATCGAACCTGCACCCGGTTCGCTTTGGGCACTTCTACGCGATGTTCGCAACGCCAGGCAGAAGTTCCTGGTTCGAGGGCGAGGAGTGGCCTAGGGAAATTCGGCTCAAGCGAGGCACCAGAATCAAGGACCTGCGCAAGGAGCCGCTCCGCTTTGAGGGCTACCAGATTGGAGTGCGGGCCACTTCCTATCGAAAGCGGAAGATGCGCTCTTCCTGGGGCCGCCCGGAACGGGCAAGAGCCACCTGGTGCAGGCCATCGGCCGAGCCGTCATCCTGCAGGGGTGGGAGGTCGCCTACGGCGAAGCGCACGTGCTGCTCGAAGAACTCGCCGATGCGACACTGGATGGCGCGCGCAAGCAGTATCTCGCGCGCATGCAGAAAGCCACGCTCTTGATCATCGACGACCTGGGACTGAGACAACTGCCCAAGACCGCGGCCGAGGACCTGCTCGAGCTGGTGATGCGCCGCTACGAGCGCACGAGTACGATTTTCACCTCCAACCGATCAGTCGACGAGTGGGGCAAACTCCTGGGCGACACCACCGCGACCAGCGCGCTGCTCGATCGGCTGCTGCACCACGCGCGCGTCGTGCAGTGCGGCCCCAAGAGCTATCGCATGCACGGTAAGACCTCGCTCAGCTTGGCCCGCGCCAATCCCTGAGCATGGTCAGCCGCCCACGCGAGGCGGCCTATGCGCCGTGGAAAACTCCCTGCCCCTCGATGGCTGGAGTTTCCCACAACGCATAGGCCGCCTCGCGCTCGCTCATTCCGAAGACGGGACCTCAGTGCCAAATCGCAGGAACTCTGGCTTGATCCGTCAACCTGCCTGGAGTAAGGGCCAACTGTCTCGAACACCATGCGCAACTGGCCGGTTTTGAGGTGTTCCCAACTGGCCGCTTTTGGGATGTTCTCCGAGGCTGGCCAGGACCTGTCCAAACGCGCGCACTTGCGCCGCCGCCCACAATACGGATGTCGGAATCATCGACAGCGCCGCGAAGCGCTCCACGCCCGGCCCAAAGCGCTGGCGGAAGAAATCCGCCATGGTCGTGAGGCGCAGGTTCCACAACTTGCGGTCGAACAGCGCGCCCTTGATGGGCAAACACGCGCCGTAGGCGCACGGTTCGGGCCGTCCTAAGAAGTAGCGCCCGGATTCCTAGGCGCTGCCCGCGCTGTCCATGCACGATTCCGCGCCAAACCAAGTGGCGAAAACGCCCCTGGTCGCGTTCCAGGGGCCCAGGCGGCGTGCGGCGAGCAAGGAATCATCCTCGGTGCGTGTGGGCCTGGTTCCGCGCTATCCCACTCGCGACCTGCATCGAGATGTAGCCCAAGATCCCCAGCAAGGTGGCGTTCATGCGAGCGGGCTCGGGGGCGGTTTCTAGCTCGGAGCAAGCCAAGTGTCCAAGATGCAGCCAGCGTGCCCAAGCCCTAAGCTTGGATCCGCATGTTTCTGGTTTGCGACCACCCACTCCTGGCGGCGCGGATTTTCGAGACTCACCTCGAGGGTGAGCTAGCGTCGCTCGAGACTCCGGAGTGGCTTGCAATGCTCCTGCGCCCAGACGCCAAGACCGAACTTGCGCGCTCCGAAGAGCTGCGCGTAGCCGTGCGCGAGGTCTTGCGCCACGGCGGCTACAAGCCCACCGGGCGCGGCAAACCCTCGTCCGAATACCTGCTGCGCGCCGCGCAAGAGGGCGGACTATCCAGCATCAATGCTCTCGTGGACGCCTGCAACGTGACTTCGCTGCACAGCGGATTTCCGATCAGTGTGGTCGACTTGGATCTGGCACGCGCACCGCTATCGATCGCTGTCGCAGCAACGGGTGCGAGCTATGTGTTCAATACCAGCGGCCAAACAATCGATCTCGCGGGTCTCTTGTGCGTTTTCGACGCCGATGGCCCGTGCGCCAACGCGGTCAAGGACGCACAACGCACCAAGACCCACCCCGGCACCAAGCGCACGCTGTCGGTGATCTGGGGCCATAGGGACTTTCGCGCTGCGCTGGAGGCCGCCAAGACGAGCTACTGGCGCACGCTGGAGCGCCTGGGCGCGTGTGTGCAGCCCGTGGCGACCAGCTCCTAGGTTCGCTAGCGCGGCAATGACCGTCGTCCGCCGCCGCCTCATGACCTGCCTTGCGCGGCGCGCCGGGACGTGCTGGCCGAGGACTGCGCGCTCGAAAAACCGCACGATCGCGCCTTGGCGCAGCTGCGCGCAGGCACGATCCGTTGCGAGCCGAGTGTCGTGTCGAAGCGCGTGTTGATGGAGTTGGCGAGCGCCTACGGTTGGCGTTCGAAGGCCCCCATGTCGACCAACGGTGGAGTTCCCAAACCCGTGTCGGGCACGCCCAGAATGTCCACGAAACGCGGCAGCAGTTCCAAGTCCAACGGCGCAGGCTCGCCGAGGTTCCCGTCGCCGTCGATGTCGGCCCAGTCCTGTGCGACGAGCCCATTGTTCGCGGCATCGATGCAAGGCGAGGTCGGGGACAGGCGGTAGTCGTTGTCGAAAACCGTCGCGGGGTCGTTGTCGGGCCCGTCAGCATCTGCGAAAGCCGGGTCCAGGTCGATGTTCGACGAGTCGTAGGCCAAAGTCGATCCAGCGCCCAGCAGGAATCCGGCCGGGCCTGCTTGTACGTCGCTGGAGTACACACTGACGGAGGCTTGCCCTTGTTGGTCGTACAGCATCGGGCCCGCGGGGGCCGAGTTGCCCCAAGAAACGCAATTCAGGATTTCCACGGGAGGCATGGCAAAGCTCGAGCTACCGCCCAAGTGCAGCGCGCCGCCATCGATGGTCGCCGCGTTGTCGGCCAAGGTGCAATTGACGAGCGTCCAGCCGGGGGTGCTCGAGCCGTAAGACGTAGCGTAGGCCCCAATGCCGGCCCCGTGCGGCGCGCTATTGCCCGCCACCAGGCAGTTATCCAGGACCAAGAGCCTTCCGCCGCCCGAAGAGTAGTGGCTGGCCGCTAGACCGCCGCCAAAGCTGGAGGCTGCATTACCGATCAATCTGCAGTGGCTGAGCACGAGTTGTGGATCGGCGTCCGGTGCGTAGCTGCCGAAGGACAGTCCGGCGCCGACATCGGCCTGGCAGCCGCTGATCTTCGTGTCGACGAAAGTCGCTCTCAAAGGACCCGAAACGATCCAACTGACATAGGCCCCGCCGCCTTGGCCCTCGTACACGGAAATCGTCGGGGCCACACAGTTTCGGATCGAGCAGCCGCGCACTTGCAAAGCAGTGCTGGAAGCGTAAATGCCGCCTCCCAGTCGGCCGCTGCAATGCTCGATTGCGCAGTCTTCCAGCACTGGGCTGGAGTCGTACACGAAGATGCCTCCGCCCTGGTGATTGTCGGTAGGCGAACCCTGCGCGTCGCCGTTGCGAATCGTCAGGCCAATCAGCCGCGTGTCCGGCCCTTCTCCCGAGGCGAACCGGAAGGCGCGCGAAGCGCCCTGGCAATCGATCACGCAAGCAGCCGGCCCGTGCTCGCTGCGCACAGTGATCGCCTTGCCTTTCGGATCGAGGTTGCGATTGGACGGCCCAGCGTAGATGCCATCCCGGATCATGACCGTGTCGCCATGAAAGGCGGCCGCAAGGCCATCAGAAATCGTCTGAAACGGAGCCGCCGGCGTTCCGTTTCCTCCCGAGGGTGCGGCGGCGTCAACCCACAGCACTTGAGGGGTGATCGACTCGCATTCGTCAGGGATGTTGTTCCCGTTGACGTCGTAGCTCGATCCCGAAGCAATGTCGCAAGCATCGGGATTTGCATTGCCGTTGCAGTCCTGAGCCGCCCCGAACGCTATGTCGCAAGCATCGGGTACGCCGTTGCTGTTGCAATCGTGCTCCGCACCGGTGGCGATGTCGCAAGCATCCGGCACTCCATTCGCGTTGCAGTCTTGCGCGCCACCGAAAGCGATGTCGCAGGCATCGAGGGCGATGTTCGTGTTGCAGTCTTGGCCCGGCAGTTCGAGCAGGTCGACGAAGTCGTTGATCGAGTTGCCGTTGCAGTCCGTGCCCCCGTCCCGATTGAATAGAGGCAGGTGCATCGGATTGGTCAGGTGGAGAGCCCCGCTGGAATCCAGCACCAACCCTTGCAGGATAGTGAGTCCATGCAGCTGATTCTGTTGCAGCAACTTGGTCGGATGCTGGACATTCAAGACTCCGCTGGCGCCAACAGTGCCCGCGGGCGCGTAGGGCAGATGAACCGGGCGCTGCATGGCCCAGACTCCCAGTCCGTTGGCGAACGCGAAGGCGGGTTTGATCCCCACCAAGGCAAACAACCGATCACCAGTTTGCCCTTCGAGCGCCAGGTCGACCGAACTCGCATCCGACGCCAACGCCACGCCGCTGAGCCGCCGCACGGTGCCCGGAAGCTGCGTGACAAGTGCGCCATTGTTCACCAGCGCTTGGCCGCTGTTCCCAATCGAGCCGCACAGCGTCCAGCCACCAGTTCCAGGCTGCAGAGCCACGTCCAGCAATTGGGCCTGGCAGTTCGTGACGTTCAGGGCGTTGCCGCCCGTTCCACCGTCCGGACATCCGAGATAGTCGCCCCCACCGCCCGAACCACCTTTGAACGCAGAGCCCGAAGCGAACAGTCCCCAACCCACCACGCGGCAACCATCGCCGCCGGTGCCGCCGCTGGGGTAGCCCTCCTCGCTTCCCGTGCCTCCGCTAAGAGTGCTGTCGAAGATCGCCAGCGCACTGTCCACGCTCTCTAGGCCCGGACCTCCGGGTGTGCCCGGATAGCCGGAATTGAAACCGACACTGCCGCCGCTCAATGTGCAATTCGACAGCACGACGCTGGCGCAGGCACTGGCTTTCAGTCCCGGATGGCCGGCTGGCCCCGACGCACTCGAGAACTTGCCGCCAACGATGGTGCAGCCTTGGATACGAACGTGGCCTGCGTTGCTCGCAAGCACCACTCCCGGCGTGGCAGTCGACTTCAGGAACAGTCCGGAGATCAGCACGGCCTGCGCGCTCGTTAGGTCTTGCACTGTGATCCGGCCTGCGCCTTTGCTGCCGGCGGTGGGCATGGCCACGATCGACAAGGACTTGCCAGCGATCGTCGCGTTGCCGTAACTCCCTGCCTCAACGAGCAGCAGACTGCCCTCGTCCGCCGCGTCGATCGCCGCCTGCAGGGAAGTGAATGGTCCAAGGGCAGGCTGGTCGACGATCCGAATGCCGCCCGCGTAAGCCCAAGGGGCGAGCAGTGACAAGCTGGCAAGCAACCACAAGGGAGACTTCATGGGGATATCGATCCGGGTTTGAGGAATGGCGATTCAGCCGAGATTAGGGGGGGCTCGGTCGGCAAGCACGGTCAAGCCCGAGTTTCCAAGGGGACGCCTCGCGAGCCCGAAATTGGCGCCCTGGCCGATTTCGGTCCAAGAATTCTACGATTTTCCAGTGGCGCCACTCCTGGAAGCGCGCACCTCGCCCGGCCAGATCGCTGCCTAATGCTGCACCATCTCCAGACTGG
>JAKFYL010000239.1 GCA_021730845.1 Planctomycetota bacterium
CTTCTTCGGACAGAAGCTCTTGAGTTCTGGCCAGATCATTCAAGGCGAATTGGCCTTCCCTTAGCAGGTGCTGGCGGCGGTGCAGGCGGCGACGCGATCAACGGCAATGTTTGGCCGCCGCCGGTGGTTGACCCCGCGGGCGACGAAAAGGGCGCTGCCGGCGGCGGTGGCGGCGGCCTGGGAATCATCGAGGCGCGTCTGATCACACTCGGACCGCTTGGCCTGGTGCTGTGCAACGGCGGCAAAGGTGGCGGCGGCGAAAACACGATCGGGCTCAACAGCATCGGCGGAGGCTCCGGGGGCGGGTCTGGGGGCTACTTGCTCATGCAGGCGCAGCGCATCGATCAGCGGCTGGCCCAGTCGCGCGCCCTTTCCGCTCTTGGTGGCCGAGGAAGCTGGGGCAAGGACTCCAACTACACCGGAATCAACGCCGGCGGGAACGGCGGGCCGGGAGTGACCACCCTGCACGTGGCCGATCCAACCAGCAACCTACTTCTTCCGGCCGGTCTAGGCCTGGAATACGTGAGCGTACCTGCGGCACATGTGCTTTTGCCCGTCGGCGTGCCCTAACGATGCCACGCAGATGACGTTTCGGGCCCATGGAGCCCGGAGCATCTACTTCCGCCCGCGACGAATCCCACACGGGTTTGCCGCGGGCGGAAGCACAGGCATACGCAGGTCCCGCTTGCAGATTGGCAACGGGGGGTAGCTCAGCGGCTGAAAAAAAAGAGTACAACTGATCAGTCGCGAGATCCCGGCATGCGCTTCTCCAGAAAACTTGCAAAGCGAGGTCTGGTCTTCGCGGCCTTCGGCCTGCTTGCGCTCCTGGGAGGAGAATTCGCAACCCGCGTGCACGTGCAAGGGTCCGTGTCAGGCGGGTTTCGGTCGCTGTTCACGAATGCCCCTGGAGCTGTCTCGAACCTGCCGCACGCGCCGCTGGTGGCAGATCCTGAACTCGGGTACGTACTCAATCCCGATTCTCCTGGCGTCAATGCGCTTGGATTCAAAGGACCAGAACCCGAGGAGTGGAGCAAACTGGAAGGCGAGATCCAGTTGATCGTGGGCGACTCCGTTGCCTTCGACGAAGACGGATTCGCGAGTTTGTTGCCGGGTCTTGTCGCCGAGAAAGGTGGAAAGCGCGTTGCTGTCCTCAACTGTTCCGTGCCCGGCTACACCACGTTTCAGGAGCGGCTCATACTCAGCCGGCTCGAGGGTGTGCGCCCGAAGAACGTGATTCTTCAGTACTGCATGAACGACAATCACGAGTTCTTGCATCGCATCACCAAGGACGGCACCAAGTTGCTCACTCCGGAAGCAAAGCGCGTGTTGCTTCCCGATGGGAAAGGCGTGGTGCAGCGATTGATGCGCTGGAGCTATCTCGCGGTCGAGATCGGACGCATACGGTTGCGACGCCGCGCAGCCAATGCCAAAGCTAAGTTCCCATGGGCGGATCGCGAGGATTTTTGCACCGCTTGGCGGGCCGAAAGCTGGCCGAGGCAGGAACGGGAGATCGCGGAAATCAACCGCCTGGTGAAGTCCTGGGGAGGGACCCTGTACGTGCTCGTCATTCCCATCGCGAGTCAGCTCGACGATCGTCTGCTTCGTGCCGACCGAGAGTATGTCCTGTTTCCGCAAGACCAACTGCGAGGCATCTGCGACAGGCAGGGCATTGCACGCATAGACTTGTTCGAGGCGTTCCTGAGCGAGTCACGCCTTCTTGAACCCCTTTTTCGAGACGACCTGCACCTGACTGCCACAGGACACCAGCTGGTGGCGAGAAAGCTCCTGGAAACGCTGTATCCTTAGAGTCCCGCCGGCCCGTGTGCCCTACAGGCCGTGTTTGCGCAGGTAGTAGCCCAGGTTGCGCGGGTCGATTCCCAGGAGCTGCGAGGCTTCCTTCTTCTTGCCTCCGGCGGCGGCGATGGCGCGTTGGATGAGCGCCTTTTCCGCCACGTCGATGTTGCGGCGCATGTGGAAATCGGAGCTGGTTTGATCGGCCAGCGCCGGAACGCTGGCGAGCACGGGTTCGAGCACGCTGCGCAGGAGCTCGGGCGTGAGCGGTCCAGTGGGGGACACGATGCGCGCGCGCTCCAGCACGTTGCGCAATTCGCGAACGTTGCCCGGCCAGTCGTAGGAGCGCAGTACCTCCAAACTCTCCGGCCCAAGCATTTGTGGTTCGCGGGCCGCACCAGGCCGCGGGTGTTCCATGGCCGCCAGCAGCGCGAACGCGATCTCGCCTAGGTCCTCCTTGTGGGCTCGCAAAGGCGGCGCCTCGATGGGGAACACGTTCAAGCGATAGTACAAGTCCGCTCGGAACGCGTTTTGGCGAACGCGCTCCGCCAAGTCTTCGTTGGTGGCCGCCAGCACGCGCACGTCGGCGCGGCGCGAACGAGACTCGCCCACACGTTGGTACTCGCCATCCTCGAGCACGCGCAGCAACTTGGCTTGCCCGGCTAGGTTCAGGGATCCGATTTCGTCGAGCAGCAGCGACCCGCCTTCGGCCTCCTCGAAGCGTCCGATGCGGTCCGCTTGGGCCCCCGTGAACGAGCCTTGTTTGTGGCCGAACAGTTCGCTCTCGATCAACTCGGACGGCAGCGCGGCGCAGTTGACACGCACCATAGGCTGTTTGGAACGCGGGCTGGCGCCATGGATCGCGCGTGCGACGAGCTCCTTGCCGGTACCGCTTTCGCCCACGATCAGCACCGTGGCATCGCTGCCGGCGACTTGCGCAATGCGCTCGCGCACGCGCGCCATGGCGGGACTGGCGCCCACGAGCGGCCGGCTGGGGGCGAGCGCGTCGATGGTCGAGCGCAACTGCGCGACCTGTGCCACCAATCCGCCGTGTTCGGCCGCGCGCTGCACGACCATCACCAATTCTTCCGGGTCGACCGGTTTGACTAGAAAGTCCCAGGCCCCGGCCTTGAGGGCGCTCACCGCGTCGCGCACGGTTCCCACCCCACTGAGCATCACCGCCGGGACGGGAACGGCGAGCTTGCTGGCTCGCTCCACTAGCGTCTGGCCGCTGCCGCTGGGCATGATGAGGTCCGTCAGCAGCACGTCCACGCGCGAACTCTGCAGTTCGGCGATGGCCGCATCGACATGGTCCAAACCGGTAGTTTCGAATCCCGCAAGGCCCAAGATTTCGCACACGGATTCGCGCACGTAGGCCTCGTCGTCGACGACCAAAACGCGGAGGGGGCGGGTCATGGCTGTGTGTGCTTTCGGGTCAAGGCGTGGGAAGTTGGGCTGGAATGCGCAGCACGAAGCGCGCGCCGCGCACGGGCAGGTTGCTGGCCTGGATCGTGCCGCCCATGGCGCTCGCCAAGCTGTAGGAGATGGCCAGACCTAGACCCGTGCCGCCGCTGGCCGAGAAGAACGGATCGAAGAGATGCTCGAGGGCCTGGGCGGGAATCCCCGGCCCGTCGTCGGTGACGACGATTTCAATCTCCGGAGCGCCGGCCTTGGAACCGGGCACTCGCCCGACTTGCACGTGGATCTTGCCGGCGGGTTGAGCCGCTTGGCCCGCGTTCATCAGCAGATTGACCAGCACTTGTTCGAGCTGGCCCGGATCGGCCAGGGCCACAAGACCAGCTTCCATCCCATCGAGTTCGATGGTCAGGGGCTTGAGCTTTTCCGAAAGCCGCACGAGCGTCAGCGCGCCTTGCACGACTTGGGCGACGTCGGCCACGCTCTCATCGCGCCGCGGGCGCGCGAAACGCAACAGTTCCTTGGCGATCTCGCGAATGCGATCGAATCCATGGTGGACGGCGGCCAGGTAGCGCGCGCGTTGCTCGGGAGTCAGGCCCTCGCGTTCGAGCAGGGACAAGTAGTTTCCGATGCCCTCCAGCGGGTTGTTGATTTCGTGGGCCACGCCGGCGGTCAAAAGCCCCAGCGAGGACAGGCGTTCGTGAATGCGCAGTTGGCGTTCGATATCCTTTTGGGCCGTGCGATCGCGCAAGGAGAGCAGCAGCAGGACTTGCGGCTTGAGGTCGATCCCGGCGACCGAAACGTCGACGATCAGTGCACTTCCCTTGGGAGTCAAGAGACGCACATCCAATGCCGTCGACGGCGGTCCCGGGAAACGCTGCGCCTGTTCCAGCGTCGCCCGCAGGCGCGGCAAGTCATCCGCGGCTACGAACTGCAGCGGATCCGCTCGCGCGGAAGTGCTTTGCAGCCCTAGAACGGCGCGGGCGTTGGCATTGTCTTCCAGAACCTCGAGCGACTGGCCGTCGAGCAAGAGCAGCATGTCCGCGGCTCCTTCCAAGAGCGCGCGGTACTTGGCGGACTGTGCTTCGATGCGTGCGAGATACTGCTCGGTCTCGGTCCAGCGCGCGCGGATCACGCGCAGACGGTGGTACACCACGCCGATCGCCGCCAGGGCCAGGGCGCCAAACACCGCCGCCAGCAATACGCGCTCGCGCTCGCTAGGGGATGCAGCTGCTTTGAGCCCGAGAATTCCAAGCCACGCGGCCGTCGCGCCGAGCAGGGCAAAGTACAGCACCAGGCGCACATGACCGCGCCGGGGACGCACAAGCCCGCGTGCGCCGTGGGAGCTTGGCGCGCTTGTTGCTGGAACACTCGTGGGCGAAGGCGGATTCATGCCGTACGTGCGCCAGCGTAGCCGAGTGGGACGCCCGATCGCGAACGACTTGTGGCAGACCCAAATGGCGTGCAACGGACCTGGACTCGTAGGGGGCCACGCGCCAGTTGCCGCGCGTAATTCGTATGCGAGTCATACGAATTCTTGCGCCTTTGGGGTCGGTGTGCAGTCCGTGGATGCGCAGGAGGGCACGTCGGGACCTGGCACGAAATGTGCGACGGTCCGGGCCGCCAGTGTGCTCCTGTGCTCCCCTTCCACCCCACTCGGTAGCCAAATTACATGGTATCCAGCGCCAGCATTGCTTTGCTCACAGCCCTTGCCATCGGCTCGCATTCGTCGAGCAAAGCAGCAGTCAACGATGGGATCGGGAGCCCTCGCGTGTACCAAGTGCGCCAGACCACGAAATTGGACCAGATTCCCTCTGGAACCAAGTCCCTGCAATGGTGGATTTCGATTCCCAGCGACGATCGCTTCCAGGAGGTGCTCGATTTCCATGTGATCTCGAGCCCCGGCACGTGGAAGATCGAACGCGACTTGGAGCGAGGCAATCGATTCTTGCTCGTCGAAGCTCGCGACATTGGCCAGAGCGAACTGGAGACGGTGGTGGAATTCCGCGTACGTCGCCGTCCCGTGTGGGTCCAGGTAGATCCGGCCAAGGTCGGACCGATCGTAGCTTCGCACTGGACGGCGATGGCGGACGAACTACGCACCGACGCACCGCACATGACAGTTACCGAAGAGATCCAAACCATGGCCGATGGTGTGTGTGGACCGGATCGCAATCCGGCGAGCCAAGCGCACAAGCTGCTTGCGCATGTGGCGAACCTCGCCGACCACTATTCGAAAGACTCGAGCAAGCCCAAGTGCGGTGTCGGTGATGCGGCAGACTGCTTGGCCAACCTCGGCGGCTGCTGCACGGACTTGCATTCCCTGTTCATCGCCTTGGCGCGCTCGCGCGGTATTCCTGCCCGATTGCAAATGGGCTACCGCGTCTTGGAGAAAAACCTGGGCAAGGAAGTCGACCCCGGGTATCGCTGCTGGGTGGAGTACTTCTTGCCGAGCTATGGCTGGGTGTGTGCCGACATCGTGGAAGCCGACGCCATTGATGGCCTTGGGCCTGGCCGTTGGTTCACAGGTCTGACAGAGCGGCGTGTGTGGCTCAATGAAGGCCGCGAGTTTGCGTTTCCGTCGGCTCCTCCCGGCACGCGAGTGAACACCATGAGCCTAGGCTGGGCTCTGCTCGATGGTCGCGCGGCGCGCATCTTGCCCGAAGGCGAACTCGCGCCCCAGCTCACGCGCAAGGTGCTGTTCACGGAACTGGCCGAGTCTGCTGGCGACAGCGCCGGAATCACCGCGGAACAAGTGCCTGCCAAGCACCAGACGAGCCAGGGGCAGTAGTCGGAAAGCCGACGTGCGGGGGCTATCCCCGCGAACATGGGAACGGGCTGCTAGGATGGCCCTTGGCGGCATCCGTTTTCGCCCTTCGTCCCCAAGTCCCGTGCGGCAAAAGGCCGGACGAGCTACGGGGCAATTCCTGCTCTTTCTCGAGACATCCTCCCATGCAACATCACTGTGTCCTTCCCAAGTCCGCGGCAGCCCTGCTGTGCGCTGCGTACTTGGCAACTCCTGGCCACGCGGCTGGAGACGTGCGCGTCACCGTCCTTGGCAGCGTCGAATTCAACCAGATCAACCCGCCGCCGCTGGGCGACGCAAATCCGGGGGAC
>JAKFYL010000129.1 GCA_021730845.1 Planctomycetota bacterium
GGAGGAGGGAGGGGTCATTGGGCCAAACGTAGGGCGCGTTCAGCCATGGTCACGAACGTCTCCTGAACCGAGATGCCGGCTTCGTAGGAGCGCATGGAAATAATCAGGTCAGCCATCTCTTGGGTCGCGTTCACGTTGGGCAACGAGACGAACCCTTGGGCATCGGCATCGGGGTGGCTGCGGTCGAAAATGCGTTCGAAAGGCGTCGTGCGGTCGGATTCGACGGCCGCGACACGCACACCGGCTGGGTCTTGCCTGCCGTTCACGGAACGCACCAAAATGGGCTCGAAACGCACGACTTGGCGCCGGTAGGGTCCGCCTTCCGGCGTGCGCGTCGTGTGCGCGTTGGCTATGTTGCGGGCGATGACGTCGATCTTGGCGCGCTGGGCTGACAAGCCGGTCGAAGCCGTGCGCATTCCATCGAACAGTCGCGAGAGGGTGTCCATGAGACTAGCGGCCGCTTTCGATGGCAGCGCGCATCAGTTCGGAGTGGCTGGAAAGAATCGTCGCGCAGGTCTCGTAGAGCAGGCGGTTCTCCCGCAAGGCCACGAGTTCTCGTTCCAGGTTCACGTTGTTGCCGTCCTCCCGCGCGGGGGTGACGGTGTCGATTTCGACCTCCAGCGGATCCTGCCGAGGTCCCGGCTTACGGGTGACCTCGGCCTGAAAGACCTCGTCGAAGCGCATGTCCCTTCGCAGATACCCGGGCGTATTCTGGTTGGCGATGTTGTTCGACAACACGCGCGCCCGCTGGCTGGCCGCGCTCATCATGCGCGACATCAGCTCCGAGCCCTCTGAACGAAGTTCCACGGTCGTACCTCGTGTGGATCAGGCCACCAGGCCCAAACGGCGCCACAACTTCATCTTGTTGCTGAGTGTTCGCGCGGACACGCCCATGCGTCGAGCTGCTTCCGTCTTGTTGCCGCCGGTGGAGTTCAGCGTGGCCAAGATGGCTTCGCGTTCGATGTCCGCCAGGGCGCGGTTGGCCAAGGGGGCGCCGCCGCGAGAACCCTCGCTGCCAGCGATCCCGGTCGGCCCGCCGCCAGACTGCGTACTGGGCCCGAAGGCCAAGTCCGCCTCGGTCACGACATCGTCCTGCAGCAAGACGATGGCGCGCTGGATGACGTTCTCCAGCTCGCGCACGTTCCCGGGCCAATGCCAGGCCAACAGGCGCTGCTGCGCGGATTCCGACAGTTGCGGCACCGGAATGCCGTTGATGGTCGCGTAGTGTTTCACGAAGTGCTGAGCCAGCGGAAGGATGTCCTTCTCGCGGTCGCGCAGTGCGTGAACCTGGATCGGTAAGACGTGCAAGCGGTAGTACAGGTCCTCGCGGAAACGCCCGGCCGCGACTTCTTGGGATAGATTGCGGTTCGTCGTAGCGATGACTCGCACGTCGACCTTCATGGTGGAAGTTCCGCCCACGCGCTCGAACTCCTCTTCTTCGAGCACTCGCAACAACTTGGCTTGCAGCGTGGGCGAAATCTCCCCAATTTCGTCCAGCAGCAAGGTTCCGCCATCGGCGAGTTCGAAGCGTCCTTCACGCGACTTGTGCGCGCCGGTGAAGGCACCGCGCTCATGGCCGAACAGTTCGCTTTCCAGCAAACTCTCGCTCAATGCTGCGCAGTTGACGCGGATGAAAGGTCCATCCTTGCGCTGGCTTTCCTGATGAATGAGCTGCGCGACGCGTTCCTTGCCCGTACCGCTCTCCCCGGTGATCAGTACGGTGCCTTTGGAACGCGCGATGCGTCGGGCCGAGCGCATGACTTCCGTCATGGCCGGGCTTTCGGCGATCATCGGGGCGCTGGCGCCCAGCACTTCCTGGCGCAGGTACTCGTTCTCGCGCACCAAACGCCGAGTCTTCTCGATGCGCTTGATGACCAGCTCGAGCGTGTCCGCTGTGCAGGGCTTCATCAGGAAGTCCGCGGCACCGATGCGGATGGCCCGCACGGCGGCTTCGATGCTGGCGTGGGCGGTAATCAAGACGACGGGCAGTCCAGGCATTTCCTGGGCCATCTTCTCGATCAGTCCGACACCATCGGTGCCGGGCATGCGCAGGTCAGTCAAGACCAGATCTGGCGCGGAAGTGCGAGCACGCGCGAGCGCTTCTTCGGCTCCGGAGGCTTGTGTGACTTTGAAACCCAGCGACTGAAGGGCTTCGAAGAGAAACGCGCGAGACAGGGAATCGTCGTCAACGACGAGGACGTTCTTAATGGACATCTTCGGACTAGGTCGGGCGGTTTAGGGGGAGACGTACCAACATGCTTGCCCCACCATGGATGGAAGGGCGTGGGGAAACTTCCACGCGTCCGCCGTGCAGACGCGTGATCTCGCAGACCAGAGCCAATCCCAGACCAGTGCCCTCGGCGCGGGTCGTGAAGAAGGGATCCAGTACACGCAAGCGGAGGTCGGCCGGAATGCCAGGTCCTCCATCGGCAACTTCGAATACGAGTTCTCCTCCTCGAGTTTCGAATGAAACCGTAACGGGTCCGCCGTCCGGTTGAGCTTGGATCGCGTTGGCGATCAGGTTGCGCAGAGCTTGGCGCAGTTTGATACGGTCGCCAGGAAAGGTCGGCGCCGTGCCTTGGACGCGAACTTGCCAGCGCTGGGGTTGCATCTCGGGCGGAATTTCCGCCAGCGCGATCGACACGGCGGACTGCGCCAACTCGCCCGCGTCGATGGTCTCCAGGATCAGCCGGTCGGGAGCCGCCAGCGTCAGCATGCTGGCCAGGACTTCCTCGACTTGGCACGAAGCAGCGCTGATCCAAGAGGACCAACGCTGTTCGTCCGTACCCGCTGGCAAGCGCTTTTCCAGCATGGCCGAGAATCCCTTGATGGCGTTCATGGGGTTCTTGATTTCGTGCGCGATGCCCCCGGCGACGTTGCCTAGGGCCGCAATCTTGTCGAGCGAATGCAGTCTTTCCTGTAGTTCCGCCAAGGACGTACGGTCATCGAGCAGCTCCACGGACCCAATCTGAGCCGCTGGATCCAAGGGACTCACGCGTTGCGCGAGCACGATTCGCACGCCGTCGCCGTCGCGCAGGTCGCGCTGCCCCCATTCGCCGGGAGCCGGCTGGGGAGCGGTCGTCAGCAGGGAGGGCCCCATGCGGCGCACAAGCTCCTTGGCGGCCGGGTTCGAGCGCACGATTGCTCCGCTGGCATCGCGCACGATCACACCCGTCGGAATGGCGGCCAGGACGCCTTCCAGGTGACGCCGCATGGAATCCAGCTCGGCGATCTTGCTCACCAGCTCGTCCTCGACGTGACGAGCGCGCTGTTCGAGCGCGGTATAGCTTTCGACCAAACTCTGGCCCAGGACTACCAGCGAGCTGACGGCCTGCTCGACTTGCGTGCCCGCGCGCGGAGGATGAGTTAGCACGGCCTCGCTCACGGTTTCTCCTTGGCAGTGGGGGCCGGTTGCGGCGCCGTAGACTTCGTCGTGGCGGACAGTTCCAGGCGCCAGCGCAAGAAGTCGAGCTCCTCGCGAGCTCGCTCGGCCAGCTCGGGGCCGGTTGCGTCGGCGGCGACCTTTTCGAATTCTGCCTTGGCCTCGCCGCTGCGTCCCAAGCGATCCAAGCAGCGTGCGCGCCAGAAGCGCGAAGCTTGATCGCTGCGATCGCCCAAGGCGAGCAAGCCCTTGGAGTAGTTTCCCGCGCGGAAGCAAGTGATCGCCAAGCGCAGTGGGTCTGCTGCATAGCCTTGGGGTTCGAATGCCGCGGACCCCGCGCCTGAATTCGCGGAGCCGGTGGACCCAGCTCCCGAGACTCCGGTGTGGGGGTTGTGGTCGGCACCACCAAGTGCTGCGCGCATGGATTCGCTCAGACCCTGGGTTGGAGCACTAGGTCGCTCCAGCACGCTAGGTCCACCTTCGGCAGCCGATTGCTTGGTCGCGCCAAGCTGGCCATCGACGCGCATTTGCAACTCGCCAACTTCGCGGCGCAGATCTTCCAGCAATGCGTCGCGACGCGTCGGATCTAGAGCCGGCGGTTCCGAGAGCTCGGTGATGCGCCCGATCAAGCTGGGATTGCCTTGCTTGCTGGATTGTTCGAGTCCCGCAAGTTCTTCGAGCGCCGCCATGGTGGCGTTGAGCGCCGAGC
Source organism: Planctomycetota bacterium (assembly GCA_021730845.1). Lineage (GTDB taxonomy): Bacteria > Planctomycetota > UBA1135 > UBA1135 > JAKFYL01. The sequence goes on from JAKFYL010000129.1 coordinate 4,092, forward strand.
TCAAGGAATCCAAATTGACGCCTTGCATCGTCACAACTGGCACTGCGAACAAGGTGCACAGCAGCATGTGGCTCACATATCCGGCACGCATGCTCATAGCCTCCCTTCCAGTGCCTCGATAGCGGCGTCGAACTGACCAGCACGCTCGTACATGTCGCTCGCGAGCAAGTAGATCTCGCGTCGAACAGTGGCATCGTTGGTGGTAGGCAGCACCTCGCGCAGCAACTCGATGGCACGCTGGATGCCGTCGCGTTCTCCAAGTGCGCGTGCGTAGCGCGAGGCAAACTGCACCAACTCCGTCGGCTTCAGCGTCGAACGCAATGGGTGGATCGACGCCAGTAGGGCGTGCGCTTCGAGTTCCGATCCCGTGCTCAGCAGTCGTTCGGCGCGCAGCAAGCGCTCGCTGGCGGTCTCGGTGGGCTGCTTGCGGTCGTGCAGCGCCAGTCTTTCGCGGGCCTGCTTGCCGTGTGCAAGCAGCTCCGGATCGGGTTCCGCCTGCGGCGGCAAGGAAGCAATGAAGAGCACCGCGACTTCGTCGCCCGCGGCCAAGGCCAAGCGCGCGGCGTGCCGCAAGAAGATGGTGCGTTCGCTGCCCGCAGCCCTGTTCGCGAGCAGGAGCCAATTGCGCGACGCGCCGGCCCAGTCCGCGAGCCCTTCGAGCGCGACCGCGCGCAGTTCCAAGGACTCAGCCTCTTGCACTGCAGTGCGGGTGCGAGCATCGGCCGTGTCCAAGGCGGCCACAGCCTCTTTCCAACGCCGTAATCCGTTCAGTGCGCGGGCGCGAACATATTGTCGTTCTTGCACATCGGGACCGGTCTGGGCTGGCAGGAACGACTCGAGCGCGTCCAACATGGCGAGCGCCGCTTCCGAGCGATCGAGATGGGCCAAGCAACGCGCCAAAGCCGTGCGCGTGGGGGCTTCCAATTCGGCTACACCCTCCAGGCGCAGCAAAGCGGACAGCCTTTCGGCCGCCTGTTCCCACTCCTTCTCCTGGGACAGCACGACACCGCCTCGGAACAACGCTTGAGGCACGCGAGTGCTTTCGGGAAAGCGCTCGGTCAACATGCCATAACTGGTCCAAGCGGCGGTGAGTGCGTTGCGGCGCTCCTCCACCCATCCGCGTTGGAATAGGGCTTCAGCGACCAGTGGGTGATCGGGGAAGTCGCGCTGCAGGCCGATGTAGCTGCGCGAGGCCTCGTCGAGCAGAGCGGATACGCCTTGTTGCATGTCCTGTTCCGGCAAGAACGAGATGGACTTTCCGCGCAACTGTGCACGCAAACCCAGGCTTCCCGCCATGTACTCCCACACTTGGCGCAAGGGTCGATCTTGCAAGTCGAGCGAGACAACCGCTGACGTCGGCAGCAGCTCGGCGCCGTCGATTTCCAGCTGGAATTCGGCTGCCAAAGCTCGCGCCAAGCGCAAGGCCGTGACTCGCATGGCGTGCACGCTGCACACGAGCTCGCCGTCTTTTTCCACCCGCTCGATGACGAGATCGTCGGTCTTCTCGAACAGAGCCGGGTGATCCAAGTCCTGGAAAGCGACCAAGGCCAGGACGCTTGCAAAGCGCGCCAGAATCATGGCTGGTACCCACCTTCTTCCGTGTCCGAGCCGAGTTCTTCCGCCGCCGCCTGACGGCGCCAGCTCTCGGCTAGCAGGAAACGCGCACGCACTTCGAAAGCTTCGCGATCTTCGACGTCGAGGCGATCGCAGACCGCCAGCAATGTGTACAACCGTTGCCGAGCTTGCCCATACTGGCCGCTATCCAATTCGCTCTCAACACGTTCGAGCGAACTCTGGGCGCTCGTCGCCTCCGTTGGCGCGTTCCAGGTTCCGCTCGATGCCACACCAGGCGGGGCGACTTGCTCGCGCTCGCCGGCGGTGGACATGACTTGATGCCCAATGTCGACTACCGCACCTTGCACGGCTCGCAGGGACTTCCACACCAGACCGACCAGGGCCAGGTTCAGTACCGCGGCAGCCCCCATGGCGATCCAAGTCCAAGGCGAAAGGCCGACCTTGCCGCGCGGCGCAGGAACCGGCGCCTTGGCTTGAGCTGTGGCTTCCGGGGAAGAAGTGGGCGGCGCGGCGGCGCGGAGTTCCGCGGGCTGAGCTTGGGCGACAGCCGCCACCATGGCGGGTGCAGTTTGCGTGTGTCCATCGATCGGTGCCTGCGTCGGCATCGACGCCGTCT
>JAKFYL010000273.1 GCA_021730845.1 Planctomycetota bacterium
GACCTGCCTCGGGCGGGCATGGGATCGATCGCGCTGCCGGGAACCACGGTGTTCTACCAAGCCTGGTACCGCAACCCCGAGACGTACTGCACGATCGACACGTTCAACGTGTCCAACGGCCTCAAGGTGACCTGGACGCCGTAAGTCGGATGTAACACGCTGCGAGCCGGGGCAGAGCCCCCGGCTCGCCTGCCGGCTAGCAATTTCGGACAGATCTTCCGCGCGTCTAGAAGCCTGGCGCGGGAGCAAAGCGTCGACAGGGCCCGCCCGCGAAACCATTGGCCTCGCCGGGGGTTGGATAGATGTGTGCCTTGGAGCGGCGCCAAAGAAAGGTGCCAGCCAAGCTCACGCATCAACACACCGCGCTGAAAAAAATCAACCAACAAGGATCGCATTGCCATGTTCGCCAGCCTGTTTCTGCTCGCTTTGACCACTTCCACGCAACCTGCGGTAAGTACTTCGCCTACTTCCTTGGTACCCCATGCGCAGCAAGCCGCGCTTCAGGATCGGCGCCAAGGCAGACCGCACACTGGAAAACCGGACCGAGCGCCGGCCGGAGCCCGCGGGATGCTCGGACGGCGTCACGAACGGCGCCAGTTCTTGCGCAGCGAGGAAGGTCAACGGTTGGTGCAGGAGTTTCGTTCGCGCGCCGACACGGATGGGAACGGCGTTCTATCGAACGAGGAACGCGCACAAGCGCGGCACCAGGCGCAGGAAAAACTGCGCGCGAAAGTGCTGGAACGATTCGACACCGACCGCGATGGAAAACTATCGCCTGCCGAACGCGAGGCCATTCGCCAAGTCGTGCACGCAAAACGCGGCAAGCGCAGGGGACGCTAGCTGCGCGGCCCAGTCCGGCCGGTGGCGCCTGTCGAACGTCAGGTCAGCAGCGCGTCTAGGTCGTCGCGCGTGAAGCCGCGCAGCGACCTTCCCGTGCCTTCGAAAAGCGCGTCGGCAACGGCGCGCTTGTGCTCTTGCAGCGCAAGCACCTTCTCCTCGACGGTATCGCGCGCCACCAAACGATACGCCGTAACAGGTCGCGTTTGACCGATGCGGTGCGTGCGGTCGATGGCTTGGCGTTCGACGGCCGGGTTCCACCACGGATCCAGCAGGAACACGTAGTCGGCGGCGGTCAAGTTGAGCCCCACGCCGCCGGCCTTGAGGCTGACCAGGAACACGCTCACTTGCGCGTCCGATTGGAAGCGCTCGACACGTTCCTGGCGGTCGCGCGTTTGGCCGTCCAGGTACTCGTAGCGCACGCCGCGCTTGTCCAGCATGGGCTTGACCAACGCCAGAAAGCTCGTGAACTGGGAAAATACGAGCGCCTTGTGGCCAGCCGATCGCAATTCCTCGAGCATCTCCATCAAAGTCGTGAGCTTGGCCGACTGGGTTGTCCCATGGGCCGGGTCAATCAGCGCCAAGTGACAAGCCGCTTGCCGCAGCCGTAGCAACGCCTCGAGCACGTTCATGCTGGCCTTCTCGATACCAACTTCGTCGACTTTGGCGAGCAGGTTGGTGCGGTAATGTTTGCGCAGAGCGTCGTATTCGCGCCGCTGGGCGCCCTCGAGGACGCAGTTGACCGTTTGCTCGGTCTTGGCCGGGAGTTCGGTCAGCACCGCCTCCTTCGTGCGCCGCAGCAGGAACGGCCCTAAGGCGCGGGCCGCCAAACGCGCAGTCTCGACTTCGTTGGGACCGGCCAGCAAACCGCGCAAAGTCTGACTTCCGCGCAGCAAGCCTGGATTCAAGAATTCGAAAATGGACAGCAAATCCTCAATGCGGTTCTCGACGGGCGTGCCGGTTAGCGCGAAGCGTTGATCGGCTTGGATCAAGCGCGTGGCTTTGGCCGAGAGGCTGCTGGCGTTCTTGATCGCTTGGGCTTCGTCAAGAATGACCAGGTCAAAGCGTATTTCCCGCAAGTGCTCCACGTCTTGGCGCAGCGTACCGTAGGTGGTAAGCACCAGGTCCGCGTCTTCCAACGCGGACCGCTTGCCAGTGCGATCGACACCGTGGTGCCTGTGGATTTGGAGCGCGGGCGCGAACTGCCGCGTTTCGTTTTCCCAGTTGAACAACAGGCTCTTGGGTGCCACTACCAACGCCGGCCCGGCAGCCTGGTCGCGGCGTTTCAAGATCAGGGCCAGAAGCTGCACGGTCTTCCCAAGGCCCATGTCGTCCGCCAAGCACCCGCCCATGCCGACTTCGCTGAGGTATCCCAGCCAACCTAGTCCGGCGCGCTGGTAAGGCCGCAATTCGCCGCCAAAGCCCGGCGGCTCGTGCTCGGGCTTTGGAGACTTGGCCCCCGCCAGCCGGCTGCGCAATTTCTCGAACTGTACGTCCACCGCTATGTTTGCTTGTTCGGCGAGCAAGATGTCGAGCAGGAATCCACGCGATTTCTCGATGCGCAGGGCTTGACCTTTCACGCCCCCCAGCGCCAAGAGATTGGTCCACTGGGCTAGCCATTCCTCGGGCAGGACGCCGTAACTACCGTCCGACAAGCGCACGATCGACTCTTTCCTTTCCAAAGCTTGCAGCAGCTCGGGCAGCTCCACGCTGGCGCCTTCGAATTGAAACTTTGCCTGTACGTCGAACCAGTCGACGCCGGACTTGACCGCGACACTGGCCGTGCCGCCGGTGCGCAGTTTCTTGCCTTCGCCTTCGATCAGCCAACCGTGTGCGATCAGCGTGCGCGCGAGTTGTGGGAATTGTTCGCGCAAGAACGTCGCGCGGCCCTCCACGGCGCCATTGGGACGCAACGTGCCTCCGGCCGCCTCGAACTGCGCGTGCGCCAAGGACTCGCTGGCGTGATCGCGCTGCACTCGAAGTACGCGGTCCCCGTGCACGAGCACTTGCGGGCTGGAGTCTTGCAATCTTGCTTGGCCGTACTCGAACTCCACGCGCGCGTGCAAGCGCGGAAAAGACGCCTGCGGAGCCAGTACATTGAGTACCGGGCGCGGCGCGGCAACACAATCCTCCACCAGGCCTGGAGCGGCGATCGGCAGCGCGGGTGGCGCGAGTGCGAGCACGCGTGTCAGATCCTTCAGGTCTCGGACTGGAACGACGAGCCGCTCGCTGTCGGAAAAATGAGCGCCCCAAGCTTGGGCGCCGTGCCAGTCGACTTCCAGGAGCGCGCCGCCGCTGACCGCGAAACCGCCTGCCAATGCCAAATCGAGGGTGGCGCAGTCGAGGCGCTCATCGCCGCGAGTAAGAAACGCATCCACCTCAAACTTGGAACTCTTGCGCTGCACCTGGAGCTGAAAACTCCACGGGCCAGCGGAGTCGAACACCAGCGGAGTCGGCCCGAGGGCGCTCTGCAGGAACCACAGGCGCGCCTCCTTGACGAGCCTCACCAGCAAGAGCCTTTGCAGAACTGGCTGCATGGAGCGCTTGCTGGGCCGCGCACTGAAGCCGTAGGCTGGCCGCCCCGTCTCCGGCTGGTCGCTCAAGAGCGCCACGGCCATGGCATCGGTTTCGTCCAGCTCCGCCTCCACTACTGTGCTGCGCAGGGCGCGAAACTCGCCCAACCCGCGCGCGGTCATCTTGGCGTGTTGGATTTCGACATGTACGTTGCCTGGACTTAGGAAATCGCGCGCGATGACGTAGCGCAGCCGCAAGCTCGCCACTGGCGTGCGAACTCTTGGCTTGTTTGCAGCCAGCGCGGCCAAAGCCAATGCGTGCTGTCGCGAAGCTCCAGACTTGGGGGCAACACCGGCAGGGTTGAATCCGATCAGGAGCTGGCGCAACAGGTCCTGCTTCAATGATGCCGGAATGGTGTTGTCGGACAGCAGGTGCTCGATGGCCTCGTCACCTCGTACGTCGTCTTCCCACTCGTCCTCGACTGGCGGGTGGTACGCGCTGGAGCCTTTCGGGCTGGCGCCCCGCGCAAAGTCGCTGCCCAAGTCCGCAATGCTCTTGAATCCTCTGGCCTTGAGTTCGTAAGCGAGCGCGCAAATGTGCTTGCACTTGCCGCGATCTTTGTGCGCAGGGCACGTGCAGGCGTGGCGCAAACTGGTAGCGTCGAATTGCACATCCACTTGGTACAGTTCGGAGCCGCGTACCTCCCCGCGCACGACCTGCGGCGACGTGTGCAGCAGTCGAACCCGCCCCTGACGTTGGTACGCTCGTCCACGGTCACGCGCCAAGTTCGGATGCTTGATCAGGAGAAAATCCAGTTGCTGCACGCTTGGGAAGCTCAGTTCGATAACGGCGGCTTGTACCGTTGCAAAAGTGGTTGGGTCGTGGAAGAAGCCCGCGCCACAAGGACCGCACGGACCCATTGTGCCCGGCCGGCCGCTGGCGGCTCACCGGCTACCGCCAGCTGCCCGCCTGCGAGCGAACGCCACAGTATAGACCTGAGACCTGGGTTCCCGGTAGCAGTGAATCGGCACGGAACCGGGGTAGAACTCGCTGCACGACAGTGGCGTGCAACATCAAGGGGCAACGCTGTGACAGAACCTTCGGCGTGCCTAGGCTAAGATGCCCGCACCTCGTGAGCGCGTGCCCGGGAGGTGCTGCTTCTTACTTCCATCCTGCGTCGCACCCTGTCGCTAGAAGTCACTTCCAGCGCGAAGAGCGACAAGATTGCAACGTGAATATCACCATGCACCATCACCAGATCGTGGTCGGACTGCTCGCCTATTTGTGTGCCTCATGCGCCTGCACCGGCGGTTCGTCCGCCGCGAAGTCCTCGGCCGAGCAGGGCAGCTCGCAATCCCTCGCTGGATTGGCGGCAAGCGGCTTCGACAACTTGCAACCTGGACCGCTGCCGACCGGTTGGCGCATGGAGGCCACGAATCACACGGGGCCCTTGGCGACTTGGCGGGTCCAGGCGGATGCCTTGGCGCCTTCCAAGCCCAACTGTTTAGCGCTGACTGCGACCAACCACAAGTCTCAGGACGCCTTCAACCTGTGCTGGTCCGATGCCCCTTTGTTCTCGAACGGCACGTTGGAAGTCGCCGTGCGAGCCGACCAGGGAGTGGTCGATCAAGGCGGCGGCCTAGCCTGGCGCGTGCATGACAAGGACAACTACTACATCGCGCGCTTCAATCCGCTCGAGTCGAACTACCGGGTCTATTACGTGAAAGCGGGCCGGCGGGTGCAGCTTGCCAGTGCACTTGCGGAGCAGCGCGCCGGCGAGTGGCACACGATGAAAATCGAACACGTCGGCAAGCGCATCACTTGTTGGCTGGACGGCCAGCTACTGCTTCAAGTCGAAGACGAAACACTGCCCGCGGCGGGCGGCGTCGGGTTCTGGACCAAGGCTGACGCACTCTCCTCGTTCGATTCCTTGAACATCACCCACCAAACGCCCTGAGGACCGGCGATCCTTGCCCCCCAGTCGCGCTACCCAAGCCGCGGCCAGGGTCGAAACCAGGCGCCCCTACCACTCCAGCAGCAAGTATTCCGCGCAAAAGCCAGGCCCCATGGCCAGCATGATCCCTCGTTGCCCGGGGGCCGGGCGCCGGCGCGCTTGGGTCGCTTCGAGGATGAACAGCACGGACGCGCTGGAAAGGTTTCCTACCTGGGCCAGGCTGTCCCACGACAATGCCAAGTCCTGATCCGTGAGTTCGAGCGCATCCCGCACGGCCATCAGCACTTTGGGTCCACCGGGATGGCACACCCACGCGGAAATGTCGCCACGCGCTAGTCCCAAGTCGCCAAGGAACCGATCCACGTCGACTCCGACATGTTCGCGTGCGACCGCGGGCACCGCGGAACTGAGCACGATGTGGAAGCCGCGCTCCGAAATGCTCCAGCCCATGACGTCTTCGGTGTCCGGGTAGAACACCGAGCGCGTGGCTCGTACTCGCGGCCCTTCCCCCTCTTCGCGGTCACTGCCCACGACGACGGCGGCGCACGCGCCATCTCCGAATAGTCCCGTGGAGATCAAGTGCGGCAAGGAGTAGTCCTCGCGCTGGAAAGTCAACGAGCAAAGCTCGACTGAAAGCACTACGGCCACTCCGCCCGGCGCGCCGCGCAAGTAATCCGCGGCCCTGGAAACTGCCGAAGCTCCAGCGACGCAGCCCAAACCGAACAGCGGGGAGCGCTTGATGTCGGAACGAAATCCGAGGCGATTGCACAATCGGGCGTCGATCGAAGGGCTCGCGATTCCAGTGACCGTCGTGAAAAAAATCGCGTCAACGTCCTGCGGACGCAGTCCGGCCTGGTCCAAGGCTCGGCGCACAGCGCGCTCCCCCAAGTCCAAAGCCACTCGAATCCAGGTGTCGTTGTATTGTCCGAAGGCCGCGAACTTGCCGTACTCTTCCAGCGGCAACGCCAAAT
>JAKFYL010000379.1 GCA_021730845.1 Planctomycetota bacterium
TGCCTTGGAAGATTTGGTCAAGTGCTCGGAAACCGAGTCTCTTTGGATCACGCGGCGACTTTGCTGACGCGCTAGCTCCTCACTGATTGAGCGAGGGTGTGCGCAGGCGGAAGCCGTCGGCCCCCAGTTCGTGGGAGCGCGCCAGCTCCGCGCTGGATCCGGTCGTACGGTACTAGGGCCCCACATCCACGATTGACTTGTCTGGCTCGCGACCGACACGCCGGCAGGCGTGCGACTGTCTTGTCGAGCTTGGCACCGTATCTAACCGCCACCTCCCGCAGCTTGCCAGTTCAGTGGAACGGTGGTGTGTGTAGGGCTGACCAAGCGGGAGTAGGTGTGACCTAGGTCCCGCGTCTCGCTAGAGGAACGCAATGCTGGACTCCAACCGCCGTCCCGATCGGACCCGTTCGCAGTGCCCATGTCCGGGCTGGGCGCGAGGTGGAAGTTTAGGATTTGGTCCCCGCTCGCCAAGCATGGGATCCGGGGGCCGAGCGTGTTCCGCAGGAACACGCCACCCCGGTTGCCGTGACTTGGAACTGGCTCATGATCAAGGAAGATAAGAGATGCACAACCGAACCAAGTTAGATCCGAATGCATGCGTCGGCATTGCCCGCGCTCGATCCGCAGTCCACACCTATTGGTTGCGCCAGTGGCGGTGGGGGCTCGGGCTTTCGGCGCTCTTGACGAGTGCCGCGGCCCAGACTCAGGTGGCTGGATGGGGGGAGCAGTCCTTCCACACGCAGTGGAACCGGCAGCCCTTTGTCGAAATCGCAGCAGGCGGGCAGCACACCCTGGCGCTGCGCGGCAACGGTAGCGTCAACGCATTCGGATCGAACGTGTTCGGTCAATGCAGTGTGCCAGCAGCGGCTGCCGGAGCTGCTTACGTCGAGATATCCGCTGGAGACAGGCATAGCGTGGCGCTCCTTGGCAACGGGACCGTCGCCGCTTGGGGGGACAACTCATTCGGCCAGTGCAACGTGCCTGCGCTCCCGCCCGGGTTGAGCTTCGTCGAGGTTGCGGCCGGAGGGTTTTTCAGCATGGCGCGCCTCAGCAACGGGTCGATCATGGCCTGGGGATCGGGCAGCCTAGGCCAACTCAACGTGCCTGCGTTGCCGCCAGGGCTCACGTACGTTGAGATCGCGGCTGGCGGTGCTCATTGCCTGGCGCGGCTCTCCGACGGGACGGTCGTGACATGGGGAGCAACACTCGCCAATGGGAGTGTTCCAGCGCTCCCCTTCGGGCTCACCTACGTGGAAGTGGCCGCGGGAGCATTCCACTCCGTGGCACGGCGCAGCGACGGCTCCGTAGTGGCCTTCGGAATCAACAGCAACGGTCAGGGCAACGTGCCTGCGTTGCCGATCGGGCTGACTTACGTCGAGATCGCAGCAGGGCTCAACCATACTTTGGCGCGGCGCAGCGACGGCTCCGTGGTTGCCTTTGGTTCCAACTCCGACGGCCAACTCGACGTGCCGGCACTTCCGCTCGGAATCGCCTACGCGCGTGTTTCGGCTGGCACTAGCTACAGTGCCTTGCTGCGCAGCGACGGCTTACTCGTGACCTTTGGAGCCAACGAGGATCTCAAATGCAACTTGCCGGTCTCCGGAGCGAGTCAGACGTACGTGGAGATCGCAGCCGGCAATTACCACACAGCCGTGCGCCGCAGCGACGGCCCGGTCGAGGTTTTTGGAGGCCCGGGTCCCGACCTACTGGAAGTGCCCGTCTTGCCGCCCGGCCTCGCCTATGTTGAGCTCGCGGCGGGTGCTGGGCACAGCGCGGCCCGGCGCAGCGACGGCGCCGTCGTAGCTTGGGGCAAGAACACCTTCGGTCAGATCAACGTCCCCGCGCTTCCACCCGGCCTCTCCTATGTGGATGTCGAGGCCGGCGATGCCTTCTGCTTGGCGCGCCGCAGCGACGGTACGGTTGTGGGTTGGGGAAACAACTCCCATGGCCAATCAAACGTGCCTGCGCTGCCGCCCGGCCTGACTTACGTGGAAATCGCGGCAGGCACGACGCACGCTTTGGCGCGCCGCAGCGACGGGTCCGTCGTGGCCTGGGGTTACAATCTCTTTGGTCAAACCGATGTGCCTGCGCTTCCGCCGGGCCTCTCCTACGTGCAAATCGCTGCAGGTGATAGAGGCAGCATGGCACGCCGCAGCGATGGTAGCGTGGTGGTTTGGGGCAACAACACCTACGGTCAGTGGAACGTGCCAGCGCTGCCGGGTTCGCTTTCCTATGTCGATATCGCCGCCGGCAGCTACCACATCCTGGCGCGTCGCAGCGACGGGTCGGCTGTGGCCTGGGGACGAAACAACGAGGGCCAGTGCAATGTACCCGCGCTCGATCCGGGGCAGCGCTATGTCGAACTCGCTGCTCGTCTCAATCGCAGCGTGGCTCGCATGGAGTCTGCCGGTCCGTCCATCTACTGCACGGCCAAGATCACTTCGGGCGGCTGCGTGCCGGCGATGGCGTTCAGCGGCGTTCCCAGCCCCGCGGGCAATTACACCGTCTCCTGCTCCCAAGTAGAGCCGGCTAGGTCTGGTCTGCTCTTCTACGGCACGAACGGTCCAATCGCCTTCCCTTTCCAGGGCGGTTTCTTGTGCGTGCAGCCGCCGCTGTTGCGCATGCCGGTGCAAGCTTCCGGAGGTGCGGCTGCATGCTCCGGCCAGTACGCTCAAAACCTGAATGGGCTTATCGCGGGATTGCCCATCGCCCAATCGGTCCATTGCCAATACTGGTTCCGCGACCCAGGCTCTGCAAGCGGTTCCGGTCTGTCCGACGCGAACCGATTCGTTACTCAGTAGACGGCTTCATCCAATGCGTTTCGAGCGAGGCGCTTGTGGGAGCGCCTCGCTTTCATTCGCGCCTTGCAAGTTTTCTTGCCTCCGGTGCGCGCATGGATCCTCACTGATTGAGCGAGGGTGTGCGCAGGCGGAAGCCGTCGGCCCCCAGTTCGTGGGAGCGCGCCAGCTCGGCGCTGGATCCGCGCAGGATGCGCCCAAAGCCCACGCGTGCGCGCAAGCGATCGAGCGTCTCATCCAGGCTGCGGTGGCGGTCGGCGCGGCTGGGACGTTTGGTGTCGACGCCGTGGGCGCAGTCCGCGGCGCCCTCGTCCGGCCCAGCGTGCTCGTCGAACAAGTGCCACTGCCATCCGCCGCGCGCGACGATCGGGGCCAGCGTGAGGCCTACGCGCTTGACCAGCGCACGGCGCCTGGGCAGCGAACGCAAAAGTTCGCGCGCCGCGCGCACGAGATCCGCGGTCGAGTCGCTGGGGACCGGCAGCGTGCGCCGCGCGCTGCATTCGCTGCCCTGTTCTGCGCGCGAGTCCTGCAACTCGACATGGGTGCGCGTTTCGACGTAGCGCAGGCGCACTTCCAGCGCCGCGGCCGCCGAACGGTGGGCGCGCAGCCGGTGGCAGGCGCGTTCGACCACGTAGGCCAGCATGGCTTCGACGATTTCGCGCCGGCCTTCCTCCGGCTCGAACGTGCTGTCGCGGCGGATCGAGCCCGGCGGCCGCGCCACGAGCGTGCCGTCGGCCTGCTCGATGTGCGTGGCTTGGACGGGCTCGCGGTCGACGCCGCGCGCGCGTTCGGCCAGCACCAGGCCCAAGCGGCCGAAGGACGAGAACAACACCTCGCGCGAAACCGCGCGCAAATCGCCCACGGTTTGGATCTGGAAGCGCTCGAGCAGCGCGCCGATCTTGTAGCCGACGCCGGGCAAGTGCTCCACCGGCAACGCGGCCAGAAAACGCTCTTCGCAGCCGGAGAAGACCTCGGCTACGCCGCCGGGCTTGCCCAATTTGCCGGCTAGGCGCGCCAGCAAACGGCTGGTCCCGATTCCGATCGTGAGCGGCAAGCGCACTTCGGTCTGCACACGTTCCCGTATGCGCACGGCAGCATCGAAGGCCGAGCCGTGCAGGGCGAGCGTGCCAGTCAAATCGACGAAGAAATCGTCGATCGAGGCCACTTCGACCAGTGGAGAAAAACAGCGCAGGATGCGCGTGGTTTGTTCGCGCAATCGGTTAGCGGCTTGCGAATCGCCGCGGCGAAAGATCGCGCGCGGGCACAGGCGCGCGGCTTCGGCCAGGCGCATGCCCGCGCGCACGCCGAACTCGCGTGCCTGGTAGGAGCAAGACATGACCAGGTTGCGCTCGCTGGGCAAGCCGCCGACGATCACCGGCTTGCCGCGCAGGTGGGGGTGAAGTGCTTGCTCGACCGAGGCCAGAAAGGCGTCGACATCCAGATGCAGGATGCGCCGCGTGCCGGGTGGAAGCTGGCGATCGCGCCCGCCTTGGGGCCTAACCTGCCAGGCAGAGGAAGAACCCGCCGGCCCCGTGCCGTGCGCTGTCGCCGCGCTAGGCGCAAGCGCCGCGCTATGCGCTAGCGCTTGGGCGGACGTCGCAGTCTCTGGTGCGCCGGCCGCCGACCGCGCGTGGACGCGTCGGGCTTGGAGTGCCTGATGCCGGGCATCCGCGTGCGGTTCGAAGGGTGAGTCGGTAGCCACGGGCGCCGGCGGGTTCCTCTGTGAGAGGGACATCCTAACAAATACCTAACCAGTTGCACTCCTGCGCCGCAGCATGGGCATAATGCCTTGCCAGGAAACGAGATACCTCGTGAGATAGGAGCCCGCGCCAGGGCCCGGTTGGGACCTTCTCCACAACGCGGCCAGGCCAAGAACCATGGGATCCCACGACAAGCGCGTCGACGCATACATCCAAAAAGCAGGCAGCTTCGCTCGGCCCATCCTGAAGCACTTGCGCGCCCTCGTGCACCAGGCCTGCCCGGAGGTAGAGGAGACGATCAAGTGGGGCATGCCATCCTTCGAGTACAAGGGCATGTTGTGCGGCATGGGGGCGTTCCAGAAGCACTGCGTGTTCGGCTTTTGGAAACACGAACTGGTCGTAGGCGATGACGCCAAGGCGCGCGAAGCCATGGGCAGCTTCGGTTGCCTGACCAAGCTCTCCGACCTTCCCAGCAAGGCCAGACTCATGGGCTTGATGAAGAAAGCCGTCGCGCTCAACGATGCCGGAGCCAAAGCTCCGCGCGCCAAGACCAAGCCCAAGCAGCCAGCCCTGATGCACCCGAAATTCAAGGCTGCGTTGGCGAAAAACAAGCGCGCGGCTCAGACCTTGGCCGCCTTTCCTCCGGGTCAGCAGCGCGAGTACGTGGAGTGGGTGGCTAGCGCCAAGCAGGAAGCCACGCGAGAGCGGCGCATCCTCCAAGCCGTGCAATGGCTGGCCGAGGGCAAGCGCCGCAACTGGAAGTACGAAGAGTGCTGATATCGGTGCGCCTTGGGGCCAGGCGCCGCCGCCCATTGGCTTGGCCACGAGTACACTGGAACAGCCATGGAACTGGTCTTCGTGCACCCCGAAATCCCGCACAACTCCGGCTGCGCGGGGCGCCTGTCGGCGGCGACCGGCGTGCCGCTGCATCTGGTCGAGCCGCTGGGGTTCTCGCTCGAGGATCGCTACATGAAGCGCGCCGGGCTGGATTATTGGCCGCAGGTCTCGCTGCTCGTGCACCGCGATTGGGATGCGCTAGCAGGGCACCTAGGGGGCCAGTCGATCCGTCCGCTGGCGCAGCGCTTGCGGCTGTTCTCCGCGCGCGGAGGGAAGTCGCTGTTCGACGTGGCTTTCGAGCCCGATGACGTGCTGGTGTTCGGCTCGGAGTCCAAGGGCTTGCCCAAGGCGCTGTTAGCTGCCCATGAAGAGCGCCGCGTGTACATACCGATTCGCAGCGGCGTGCGCAGTCTCAACTTGGCCAACGTGGCCTGTCTGGCGCTGTACACGGCCATGCACCGCGCCGGCATACCCATGCCCGAAAACGACGGGAGCTACGTGGCGCACGTGCGCGCCAGCGAAGACATCTGGCCCAGCGACCGCGCAGTCTTCAACGGCAAGGAGCATCCACCTGGTCCCTAATGGAAGTTTGGCCGAGAGCTAGCCCCACTGGACAAGCGCCTTCCTAGAGCGTTGTGCGGCCTTCTTGCCCGCGGGTTCGCTGGCCACGTCGCGCAATCGAGGTGGCCTGCAATGGGGCGTGCAGCAGGCAAGGTCCGGCTTTGATAGGCCCTACGGCGTGAAGCGGACTTCGAGTGCGCTGGACAAGTTGTAGGTCGATCCGCATGGTCCACTCGGATCGCGAAACCAACTCTGGAAGTACCAAGTTTGCCCGGCGCTGATCTGTCCAGGTGGGGGATTGGACTGTGTGCCCG
>JAKFYL010000042.1 GCA_021730845.1 Planctomycetota bacterium
GGAGTGCGACTTGCGCTAGGGGGGGCAACGAACGGGGGGTGGGCCGGCCAGATTCATCGGGCGCCGGCCAATGGGACTAGAGAGTTTCCGGAGGATCTGTGGCTCTCGATCAAGACTCCGGAGAATGGGAGAGCACTCCGCGCAGGTCCCCCAAGTCGCACTCGTCCAATACGGAGGCGGCGCTACCTCCCAAAATCGAGCGCGCGCCCTCCAGGATCGTGCCCGTGCCCATCCATTGAGCTTCGCGCTGATGCGGAACGAAACTCCAGGCGCGTCCCAGGCCGTCGATGGTTCCCAGTTCCTGATGCCAGGCGTTGCGCACGCTGAAGTGTTGGCTGCGCGTGTCATCCGGTTGCCCCGGGTCCGCGAACAGCACTACAAAGCCGCGCAGCCTGCCATCCTGCTCCAATTTCCAGGCGCGCACGGGCCGCGTCACCGTGACCACGTGTGCACCGGCCTTGGAACTGATTTCCGTTTGCGTCGTGTGGCAGCTCGCCACCGCAAGGACCAGAGGCACCCAACAAGACCCGCGCAAGAACATGGAAGCTTTTTCGACCTGGCAGGCTCCGGGCTTGAAGAACGTGCCTAGCGGCATTCCCAGCCGGGAAGCGCGGCTTCCCGTTTGCGGCCCCGCGCCAGCTCCCAGTATCCTCCGCGGCAGTGGAAGCACACGCGCTGGAGTGTTATCGGAAGGCAGGCAAGATCGCCGCGCAGTGCCGGGAGTGGGCCCGGCAGGCCATCCAGCCGGGCGTCGAAGTGCGCTGGGTGCTGGAGACCATCGAGGCCATGATCCGCGAGCGCGGGGGTGAGCCCGGGTTCCCCGCCCAATCCTCGCGCAATCATGTGGCGGCGCACTATTGCTCCCCGCCCCTGGACGACATGCGCTACCAGGACGGGGACTGCACCAAGGTCGATTTGGGCGTTCATGTCGACGGGTACGTGGCGGATACGGCCTGCACAGTCGATCTGTCCAAGGACGGGCGCTGGACTCCGCTGATCAAATCGTCGGCCGATGCGCTGGCTGCCGCAATCGCCGCCATTGGCGACGGCGTTCCCGTGAGCGATCTGGGCGCTGCAATCGAGCGCACGATCTTGGCCGCCGGCTACAACCCCGTGAGAAATCTCACTGGCCACGGGCTCGGCCGCTGGAAGGTGCACACCCCGCCGCAGATTCCTAATTATCCCGAGACCGGCGGTGGGCGTCTGAAGGCGGGCATGGTGTTCGCGATCGAACCGTTCGCTAGCACGGGGCGCGGCTACATCACAGAGCGCGGCAAGGCCGAGGTGTTCATGATGGTGCGCCCGCCGCTCAAGGCCAAGGGGCTCGATCGCGACATCTTGCGCGACATCGAGTCCTGGCGCGGTCTTCCCGTGGCTCGGCGCTACTTCGGAACGCGCGCTGCGGAACTCGTCGACGACACGCTCTCCAAGCTCGCGCGCCAAGGTTGCCTGATGCGCTACCCGCCCTTGGTCGAGGAGGATGGCGTGATGGTGGCGCAGACGGAACATTCGATCTACTTGAGCGCGAGCGGTGTCGAGATTCTGACCGCCTAGCAGCCCGTTGAAAAAGTACCCTGCTTCCGCTTCGCGCTCTTCACCTTGGCGTCGTCACGCTTGTCGGGTCGTGCTCAGCGGCCAGGAAGGCCGTTTCCGCCGCCCCTGTGTCGCGTTCCTAGCCACGACGAAGAGCGTTTTGCCTCGCGACGGGACTTTTTCAACGGGCTGCTAGCGCGAGGCGCAAGCAGCGGTCATGAAACTGGCGTTGATCGCAACTGCGCTGGCGGATCGTTCGCTAGCAGCGCGGCGCTTGCGCCGGTTGGCGGCCCAATGGAGAACGCTGGGCGAGGTGGAGTGTTTCGTGGAAGCCGGCGGCGCCGGCGCACAGGGCGAGTTCGACCAAGGGATTCCCGCGCGGCCGCTCCAGGAACTCGCGCCCAAGGCCTACGACCAAATCTTGTACAACGTGGCCGACGACCCGCGGCTCGGTTTCTCGGCGGCCATGATTCGCGCCTTGGGCGGATGCGTGTACTTGCACGACTGGTCGCTGGTGCGCTGGGCCAGCGCGGCGTGGCCGCAGATGACGCGCGCGACGTGGCGCGGCCGCTTGCGCTCGCTGCGCGAAGGCGGTGGCGGCCGTCCCGCGCAGCCCGGATTGCAGGCTGCGCCCTGGGAAGACGGGCCCGCCTTCAATCGCTCCGCTGTGCGTCACGGTGACTCCTTCCTGGTGGAATCATCGCACTTGAAAAAGCGCATTCTGACGGAGCGCAACGCGCCAACGCCCGTCGCGGTCATGCCCTGGAGCGTAAGCGAGGCTTGGCGCGCGGACGTGGCTAGGCGGATCAGTCGCAGCGACGAGCGCGTGCGGCTGGGACTGGATCCAACGTGGGGCAACGCGTTCCTAGTCGCGACGCAGGCCAGCGACGCAGCGGGCGCGCGCTTGCAAGTCTTGCTCGAAGCCTTGGCTCAGGCTCGCAAAGCGCGCACGAACATGAAGCTCGTTGTGCTCGCCGGCGAGCCCGAGGGCGCGGGCGCGATCGAGTCGCTCGTCCGCGCCGCTGGCTTGAGCGAACATGTCCACAGCGCTGTGTATGCGAGCGACGGCGAGTGTTTGGCTTGGCTGCGAGCCAGCGACTTGTCGGTGCAACTGCGCGGATCGTCGGCCCAAGAGACCTGCGACGCGATTGCCCGCAGTCTGTGCGCCGGCCGCGGCGTCATCGCCAGCGCGGTGCTCGAACAGGCCGAAATGCCCGATGAGTGCGTGTACAAGCTGGCCGTCGGTCCTGAGGAGTTGCCGCGCTTGAGCTCGCGCATAGTGGAGCTGAGCGATGCCGCGTCGGTGCGCGTGGCCATGGAAGCTGCCGCTTGCTCGTCTGCGCTGCAGCTGCCGTCCTTCGAGCAGGCCGCGCGCAGCGCGTGGGACGCACTGGAGGCCTTTCCTCGCCCGCGGGTTTCCAAACGCAGCTTGTTCGCGTTGCGCGTGGAGCGCGGCGCGAAAGAAGGCTATCGCCGCGGCCGGGATCCCGGCCGCTTGCCGCCCAGTAGCTCCTTGAGCCGCTGAAGCTCGGCCAGCGCCTGCATGGGCGTCATTTGATTGGGATCCAGCGCTCGCAGCTCCGATTCGACACTCGATTCCGAACTGGCGAACAGTCCCAGTTGCACGCCGCCTCCCGCGGGGTTTTGGCGCGGCGTTTCCACGCGCGGCGCCAGAGTCTGGGCTTCGCCTTCCAGGTCGCGCAACACCTCGCGCGCGCGTTCGAGCAGCGAGGCCGGTACGCCCGCCAGGCGCGCCACATGAATCCCGTAGGAGCGGTCCGTGCCGCCCTCGACGATCTTGTGCAAGAACACGATTTCGTCGTTCCACTCGCGCACGGCCACGTTCATGTTGCGCACGCCCTCCAGGCGCGAGCCGAGTTCCGTCAGGTGGTGGTAATGCGTGGCGAACAGCGTGCGGCAGCCGATCTTGGCGTGGATGTGTTCGACGATGGCCCAAGCCAAGGCCAGGCCGTCGAAGGTGGATGTGCCGCGGCCGACTTCATCGAGCACGACCAGCGAGCGCGCCGTGGCGTGGTTCAAGATGTTGGCCACTTCGACCATTTCCACCATGAAGGTCGAAGCCCCGCGCCCCAGATCGTCGGCGGCGCCCACGCGCGTGAAGATGCGATCGACGACCCCGATCTTGGCTTCCTTGGCCGGCACGAACGAACCGATCTGGGCCAGGAGCACGATCAGCGCCGTCTGCCGAATGTAGGTCGACTTGCCGCCCATGTTCGGTCCGGTGAGGATCACGATGCGGCGCTCGTCGCGATCCAAATGCGTGTCGTTGGGCACGAAGCGATCGCCGCTGGTGATGCGCTCGATCACGGGGTGGCGGCCGTCCACGATCTTGATCACCGAGCCTTGGTCGATGGCTGGCGCGCAGTAGTGGTTTTCGGCAGCCTTGCGGGCCAGCGCCGCCAATACGTCGATCAAGGCCAGCGAGCGCGCGGTGTCCAAAATGCGCCCCGTTTCGCGTGCCACCGCTTCGCGCAACTGCACGAACAGGTCGAACTCCAAGTCGCGCGAGCGTTCTTCGGCCTGCAGCACCTTGGTCTCGAAGTCCTTCAGTTCCGGAGTGATGTAGCGTTCGGCGTTTTTGACCGTTTGCTTGCGCACGTAGTCCGCTGGCGCGCGCCCGGCTTGTCCGTGAGGAACTTCTAGGTAGTAGCCGAACACGGAGTTGAAGCCCACTTTCAAATTGGGCATGCCCGTGCGCTCGATCTCGCGCGCCTGGAAATGAGCCATGGCCGCTTTCACGTCACCGGCGATTTGGCGCAGTTCGTCCAATTCCGCGTGTACTCCCGTGCGGATCAGTCCGCCTTCGCGCAGTGCCAGCGGCGGCGCGTCGACCAAGGTGTGGCGGATCTTCTGGGAGACGTCTTCGAGGGGATCCAAGCCCTCCACGAGCCGACCCAGAATGCGCGAGTACACGTGCTCCAACTTGACGCGCAACGGAGGCAAGACCGCCAGGGAGTTCGCCAGCGCGACCAAGTCGCGCGCCCCACAGCGCCCGGTCGACACTTTGCCCATCAAGCGTTCGATGTCGGCGACCGTGCCCAGCAGCTCGCGCACTTCCTCGCGCAAGAAGGGGCTGTCGACGAACTCGGCCACACCGCGTTGGCGCTCCAAGATGTCTTCGACGCTGCGCAGCGGGGCGAGGAGCCACTCGCGCAGCAGCCTTCCGCCCATGGCGGTCGTGGTGGCGTCGATGGTCTCGATCAGAGTGCCGTCGCGCCGGCCTTCGCGCTGCGTGACGACCAGTTCCAGGCATGCGCGCGTGGCGCGATCGAGCACCACGAAGCTGCCCGGTTGCAGCGTTTCGAGCCGGCGCACGTGGGCGCAGGCGCTCTTTTGGGTTTCCTCCAAGTAGCTCGCGAGCGCGCCCGCCGGCCGCAGCGTCAGCGAACCTTCTTCGATCCCAAAGCCCTCCAAGGAAGCCACTTGGAGTTGCTTGAGCAGAGCGCGTCGGCAAGTTTCGGCGTCGAAGTGCCATTCGTCGCGCTCGTGCACGCGCGGGCCCAGGAGCTGTTCGATCTCGGCGGCGATGTCCGCGTGACGCTCGCGGAAGCTGGGCGGCCAAAGCAGCTCAGCCGGAGCGATGCGCGCCAGCTCGTCCACCAAGGCGCGCACTTCGACTTCCACGGTCTGAAAGCGGCCCGTGGACAAGTCGACCCAGGCCAGCGCGCCGCGCGTATCTCCGGCGTGCACGCAGGCCAAGTAGTTGGGTGCGCGCGCGTCTAGGGCCTCTTCCTCCGTGATCGTGCCGGCCGTGACCACGCGCACCACGGCGCGATCGACGATGCCTTTGGCCAGGCGTGGATCCTGGATCTGGTCGCAGATCGCGACCTGAAAACCCTTGGCGACCAACTTCATGAGGTAGGCGTCCACGGAGCGCACGGGCACGCCCGCCATCGGAAGCGCGTCTTCGCCCTTGGCGCGCGAGGTCAACGTCAGGCCGAGTTCCCGCGCGGCCACCACGGCGTCCTCGCCGAACAGCTCATAGAAATCGCCCATGCGAAAAAACAGCAGGGCGCCGGGCGCTTCTTGCTTGGCGCGCTGAAACTGCACCATCATCGGTGTCGGTCCGCGCGCGGCCGGCGTCAACTTTTGCGACCCGGGCTTGGCTTCCTTGGCGCCTGGAGTCGAGCGCGGCGCGGTCGTTTCGGGAGGGCCTGCCATGGTGTGCAAAGAAGCGGGAGGAGCTTGGTGGCTATTGGGACGGCCCCCCCTGCCAGGGGCTTAGCGGTGCAGTCTACGGAGGACAGTCCGCCTGCCGAAGTCCGAACCGAACAGGACGCCCTGGGCCGCGGTGGGTCCCCGCACGGGTCCTCCAAGGCACGCCGCTTTGCCTGGCATCCTACTTGCGTAGACTTCGTCGGTTCCCCCCAAACCAACCGCACTCCCCCCGTGAGATTCGCTTCGTTCGCTGTTCCACTTCGCACCCGGGCCCTCGCCCATACGCCAGCGCCGCAACGGTACGGTGCCAGGCTCAATTCCTACATGTACGGTGCCAGGCTCGATTCCAACATGTACGGTGCCAGGCTCAATTCCCACACCTTCGGTGCCAGGCTCAACTCCTGCGCGCCGGGGCGCGCAGGAGTTGAGCCTGGCACCGAAGGTGTGGGAATTGAGCCTGGCACCGTACATGTTGGAAT
>JAKFYL010000226.1 GCA_021730845.1 Planctomycetota bacterium
CGCCGATCTCATAGGATTGCCCTAGGTAGCGCAGAT
Organism: Planctomycetota bacterium; assembly: GCA_021730845.1. Lineage (GTDB taxonomy): Bacteria > Planctomycetota > UBA1135 > UBA1135 > JAKFYL01. Next base: position 37 of record JAKFYL010000226.1, read on the forward strand.
CCAATTGGTAGGCGATCTTTGCGCGCGCCGCGTCAGCACCCTCGAGTTCCAGTTCGCGGCGAGCTGCGCGTTCTAGCTGCGATAGGAGCTCGAACAGCGAGTGCTCGTTCCAGCTGGGCAGCGGCGAAAGCAAGCTGCGCGAACACTCGCGCGCGCGCGGCGCCAACGCCAAGCCCAGCGCCGACAACACGCCCGCATCCTTGGGCAAGATCGCGCACGCAAACCCCAGCGATTGAGCCAGCGCTGCCGCGTGCAAGCCGCCTGCGCCGCCGAACGCGACCAGCGGCAATTGCGCCGGATTTTCCCCGCGCTGCATGGTCATCACACCCAGAGCGCGGCGCATCATGGAGCGCGCCACATCCAGGGCCAGTTGCGCGCGCTCGATGCGTTTGGCGCGCGTCTTGCAGCCCCAGCGCGCAAAAGCACGTTCCACCGCCTCGCCGTCCAGTGCCAGCTCGCCGCCCAGGAAACTGCCTTGCCCCAAGTGTCCAAGCAGCACATGCGCATCCGTCAGCGTCAATTGCTGGCCCTTGCCGTAGCACACGGGACCGGGACTGGCACCGGCGCTGCGCGGTCCGACGCGTACTTCGCCGCCGGCATCCAAGGTCAGCCACGAACCGCCTCCGCAGCCAATGGTGTGCAGATCCAAAGCCGGAAGCGCCACCGGGTGACCAGCGATCCTCGGCGCGTCGAGCCTGACGCCGCCGGCGCCGTGGAACGACACATCCGTGCTGGTGCCGCCCATGTCGATGCCGACCATGCGATCGAATCCCAGTTGCGCGGCGGCGCGCGCCGCGCCGATGACGCCGCCGGCCGGGCCGGACAGCAAGATGCGCGCCGGTTCGAGGCCCGCGCGCCGGGCGTCCATCGACCCGCCGCTGGACTGCAGCACCGACAGCGAAGCACGGCCGACCGCGCGTTGCAGATTCGCCAAGTAGCTGCGCACCCTGGGCACCAGCGCGGCATTGACCACCGCGGTCGAGAAGCGTTCGTACTCGCGGTACTCGCGCAAGAGTCCACTCGAGGTCGTGATCGGGATGCCAAGAGGCCTTAGCGCGCGCGCCACGCGTTCCTCGATCGCTGGATCGGCCCACGAGTGCACCAGGCAAATCGCGATCGATTCGGGTTTGGCGGCGGCGATGCGCGCGCGCAGGCGATCCAGCTCGCGCGCGCTGGGCCGCTCGACTTCCACCCAGCCGCCGGATCGGGACCTGCCTTTCGACCTTGGCTTGCCGGGCTGGGCTTCGCCCTCGGCTGCCGGCCACGTGCGCTGGCCAACTTCAAAGCGCAGCTCGCGCGGCACCAGGGCGTGCACCTTGCTGGGCTCTAGTGCGTACAGCTCCGCTCGGTCCTGGCGTCCGATCTCGATCAAATCGGCCAGGCCCGAGTTTGCGACCAGTGCCGTGCGCGCCACTTCTCCCGTGAGCAGCGCATTGAGCGCCACGGTCGTGCCGTGCACGATGGAAAGGCTCGGCGCCGGCCCAGGGCCGCACAGGCCGGCCATCCCCTGCAAGATCGCCTGCGCCGGATCGGCGGGCGTGGAAGGCAGCTTGGCTACTTTCAGGCGCCCGTTCTCGGCTAGGACTAGGTCCGTAAACGTCCCGCCAGTGTCCACGCCCAAGCTCTGTTGCTGCGTCTTCTTTCGAACCACGCCGCCAAGACTACGGAACGACGCGTGGACGCGGTACTCTGGCGCGGCACCAAGGCTCCCCAAGGCGCCATGCCTTGCGGAGCTCACGGGTGCGCCAAACGCATGAACGCGCACGATCGAAGACAGCAAGGGGCTTGGCTCTGATGCTGGCTGACGTGGGTTTTTCCGCACCTCTGGCGCTCGCAGCCTCCTATTTGCTGGGCAGCATTCCCTTTGGCCTCGTGGTCGTGCGCCTGCTCAAGGGCATCGATTTGCGCACGGTTGGCAGTGGCAACATCGGCGCCACCAACGCGGGGCGCGCTGCCGGCCGCGGCGCGGGCCTAGCGGTCTTCGCTCTGGATTGCGCCAAGGGCGGCCTGGCTGCCGGCTGGCTAGCCCCTTGGTGCGCCGCGCTGCTTGGCGAATCGGCGCGCCCCCAGTTCTTGGATCCATTTGCTCTAGCCGCCGCTTGCGGCGGCGCGGCGGTGGTGGGGCATTGTTTTCCGGTGTACTTGGGCTTTCAGGGCGGCAAGGGCGTGGCCACCGGATGCGGCGCACTGCTGGCCCTGGACGCGCGCATTTTCTTGATCGGAGGTGCAGTGTGGCTGGTCAGCATGGTCGCCACGCGCCTGGTGAGCCTGGCCTCGATCTTGATGGGACTGGCCTTTCCCGTCGCAGCTTGGTTCCTCGGTGGCCCCGCCCGCGATGCGCACCTAGTAGGGACCGTGCTTCTGGCAAGCTTGATTCTCGTGCGACATCGATCGAACATCATGCGCATCGCAAAGGGCACGGAACCCAAGGCCTTTGCCAAGCGAGCGCGCGACGGCGCGACGCCTGTCGGCCAGGCCCAGCCACCTTTGAAAGAGCACTGATTGCCGCCATGACCGAAACCACCCCCCGTATCAACGCCGGAAGCAGGGCCGACGCTTCAAGCAGGGAGTTTTCGCGCGCCTGCGTCCTGGGCTCTGGGGGCTGGGGAACCACGCTAGCCATCTTGCTGCAGCGCGCTGGCGTAGAGACCACCCTGTGGAGCGCCTCGCTCGAGCGCGAAGCCCAGTTGCGCCAAGACGGCGAAAACAAGCGCTACCTGCCGGGAGTGCCGCTGCCGCCTGGACTGACCCTGTCTGCCGATCCGAGTTCCGCGGTCAAGGACGCCCAGGTGCTTGTCAGCTGCGTTCCAACCCAGTTCCTGCGCGCCGTGGTAGAGCGCTTCGAGGAGTGGCTACCCAGTGCCGTTCCCGTCGTGTCCGCCACCAAGGGCCTGGAGATCGAAACGCTCAAGCGTCCCACCGAAGTGCTGGCGGAAGTACTCGGTCAGCGCGGGTTGTGCGTCTTGACCGGTCCCAGCCACGCCGAAGAAGTCGCGCGCGGTTTGCCGGCGACGGTGGTCGCGGCCAGCAGCGATCCAGCGCTGGCGCGCGCCACGCAGTCGCTGTTCAATTCCCCTGGCCTGCGTGTCTATACCAGCACCGATCCGATCGGAGCCGAGCTTGGCGGCGCGCTCAAGAACGTGATCGCCATCGCCGCCGGAATCAGCGACGGCCTGTGCCTTGGAGACAATGCCAAAGCAGCTCTCTTGACGCGCGGCATGGCGGAAATGGCGCGCTACGGAGAGTCGCGCGGCGCGCGGCCCGAAACCTTCTTCGGCCTGGCGGGCATCGGTGACCTCGCCACCACCTGCTACTCCAGATTCTCGCGCAATCGTGCCTTGGGCGAAAAGATCGGCCAAGGCAAGACGCTGCAAGAAATCCTGAGCCAAATGACCATGGTCGCCGAAGGCGTGTGGACCACCAAGGCTCTGTTCGGACCCGAAGCCGAGCACGGCAACGTCGACATGCCCATCGCCAGCGAGGTGCACGCCGTGCTGTTCGAAGGTAAGGATCCGCGCACCGCCGTGCTCGACTTGATGCGACGCGAGCCCACGGCCGAGACGAAGGGCCGCGCCAAGTGAGCTTCGCGACCAACGGATTTTTGGCCAGCCTGGGCCTGACCCTTGTGCTGCTAGCCCTCGTGCTGTGGACCGGCCACCACGCCAAGCTGCGCGCGCATTTCATCCTGGTCGCCTGCGCCGTGGTCGGACTCGGCGTGACCATCTATTTCGCCGAGCGCCTAGGCCAGTACTACGATCTCCACGCCGCCGGCCGCATCTATCCCGTGCACCTGCTGCTGGCGAAGACCGCCACGGCCTCTTACCTGCTTCCGCTCGGCACGGGACTCGCCACGTTGCGCAATCGCAAATACAAGCCGTGGCACCGCCGTGCGGCATTTTTCACGCTGGCGCTCACCGTGCTGGCGGCTGGCACGGGCACCTGGATGGTGGTTCGCGCGCCGCTCTTGGCGAGCTAGCGCGTCTGCCGCAGTTGCAACTCAACCCACGGCAAGGCGATCAACATCAAATTGGCGAGCACAGGCACGAGCGCGAGCCAAAACCAATTCGTGCGCCCGCGCAGGCTAGCCAGCCCGAGCAGAAATCCCGGCACCGAAAAGACCATCGACAAAGCCAGCGCCGCCCGCCCCGGCGGAGCACTCGCGGGAGCCCAGCGCATCCAGACGACGGTCAGGCCCAAGACCGCCATGGCCGCCGTTGCCAAGCACATCGAGACCATCCACGTGCGATGGCGACGCCGAACCATGCGCGAAATCGGATACAGCTTGCGCAGGGGCCTGACCACGGGCCCATTCTGAGCTGGCGGCGACGCCCGAACCAGGCACGCAGCCGGATAGCCCGCCAGGGTCCCCATATGCGGCTCCCGGCCGCCACGCAGTTGTAGCCGCGCAGCGCGGCCCGTAAGCTACTCGCCCTTTCATCGGGTCGGGGCGTGGCGCAGCCTGGCTAGCGCGCTTCCTTGGGGTGGAAGAGGTCGGAGGTTCAAATCCTCTCGCCCCGACCAATTTTTGCTGCACGGCGCTTACGGTCTTCGCGGATCGAAGGGTGCAGTTAGGAAGAGGTGGGCTCGGATGTTCGAGCAGCCAGCGGGCCACGTTCCGCACGGGCATCGAATCCCATGCAGCCGAATCCTCAACCAGAATGCCGCAAAGGGGAACTGAAGACCTGGGACGACGTCGATGCGCTTGCCACGCGCACGGTTAGGTACTGGTCACTCCCGTACATGCAGACCGCCTTTCGTGGTACGAGCCGCCCGTGGAAGGACTTGAAGCCCACTCTGACGCGGATGCACCACGCGGATCCTGGCCCGGCGCAAGCGTACAAGTGCCTTGAGATTCTCGAAGTTGTCTTGCGAGACGAATTGAAACGTCGCTCGTCACAAGGGCAGATCCCGGGCCTGGAGAGTGAACGTTGGCTCGATGTCCTGACTGGGTTGGCGCATTTTGGCGCACCGACTCGTCTACTGGACTGGACCTCCAGTCCGTTGGTGGCACTGTACTTTGCTTGCAAGGAGGACCTCGAAGAGCCAGGAATCGTGTGGGAAGTGTCAGCCCATGGCGTCAACGAATTCAACGAACTCGAAGGACCGTATCTTGACGATGCACCAATGATCGATGATTGGATTGAAGTCCACCAGGGGCCAGCCAAGATTGGCTTCGTATGGCCACGAAGTCACAACGAACGCAGCGCTGCGCAGATGGGCCTGTTCTCGATTGCCAGCGATCCCGCGTTGGACCATTTTCCGCTGCTAGTCGACGCGGGGAACAAACTAATGCGAAGGCACGGCAATGATTGGGCAGACCACACCCTCGTGCGCTACGAGGTCCCCGCCGCGTGCAAGCGGGAGTTCTTGCGGCAACTATGGGTACGGAACATCCACTCCGCGGCGTTGTTTCCGGGATCCGCAGGGCTATGTGGGTACGCATCCGACCTCGTACGGCTCTACAAATTAAGCCAGAACGAGTCGTACAGGAAGCTTGACGAGCTGGCGCAGGCGACACCGCTGCCCGATGTGGAGAGTCTCCTCAAAGCCGATTCAAGCTGATTCCTGCACGGCAAGCGCGCCCAGCAGTGCCAAGCGTAGAAGTCGTACTGGCCTATCCGGGTACCCGGCAAAGGTCGGGAATCACGGTCAAAACAGTCCGCCCTGCGGTGCAGACCGTCTCGCCGCACTTCGTCGACAGAGTCGGGTAGGTCTTGACCGTGATAAGAACGCGTCCCTTGACCATGTCGGCGTCACAGGTGCTGGGGCGCGAACCCGCTACCGAACTTCTGCTCCAGGGCCTCGGAGACGCAGTGGCGATGGCACTGCTGCGGCAGGTGCTCGTAGCAGGTCAGTGCAACGCGCGCGCCGCCTCGAACCCATGCGCGGATAGACTCTAGGGCGGCGGGCTGCTTCGGAAGATGTTGGCGCTCGTATTCGTCGAACAGCGCATCGTAGTCAGCCTGGGTGTCGAGGCTCTGACGCTTTTCCGACGCAATGCCTAGCTTCGGCAGGTGCTCGTAGCGCAAGCCGACGCCTGCACACGACTTCGACAGCG
>JAKFYL010000176.1 GCA_021730845.1 Planctomycetota bacterium
GCTCCGACTCCTCTTGGGCACGCGCTTGCGCGTCCTTGGGCAGCGCGGCAACGCCGGCAGCGTCGTATGCGAAGCGTTCCGTGCCTGTGACCTCCCCCATCGCCACCTTGCCGCTTGCCGTGTTCAAGCGCGCCACGGACTTGGGCCAGAAGGTTCCGACGCCGAACCACAGGACCAGGGCCAAGAGCCCCACGATCATGAAACCGGCGATCGCCAACGCGCCGCCCGTAAGCCATACCCAGGGCTCACCGTTGGCAAACAGAGCAGTCCGACGCAGGTTCGCCCGCCGTCGCCCGCGCCGCTCGGACGTAGCGGGCGCAGCGGAGGCGGGGGCCGAATCCGGCGCTGATTGCGTTGCGGACTTCATAGCTGGTAAGCGCGCTTGCGAAAGCGCTGTCGCACGGTCTCCGCGGCCGTATTCACCAGGAAGGTCATCGCAAACAGCGTGAGGGCAGCTAGGAACAGCGTGCGATAGTGCGTGTCGTTGCGCACCGCTTCGGGAAGCTCCACGGCAATGTTGGCCGAGAGCGTTCGAAAACCGTTGAACACGTTCCACTCCATGACCGCGGTATTTCCGGTGGCCATGAGCACGATCATGGTCTCACCCACAGCACGTCCCAGGCCCACCATGACCGCTGAAAAAATGCCGCTCATGGCTGTCGGCAAAACGACGCGAAGGCTGGTCTGCCAGTGAGTCGCACCCGCGCCCAGTGAGGCGAGCCGCAAGTGCGACGGCACACTGGAAAGGGCGTCTTCCGCGATCGTGTAGATGATCGGAATGATCGCAAACCCCATGACGAAACCCACCACGAGTGCGTTGCGCTGCACGTAGGTGCCGACCAGGCCGCCGCGCGGATCCATACCCATGGATTGCAAGAGCCAACTCACGGCGAATGCAAGCAACAGCGTCGCACCGGCACACAGCAAGAACCGCAGCAATTCGAAGCGAGCGCAGGTCGCGCGACTCCACGGGGCGGAAATCCGCCGCATCCAAGGCGCCAGGCGCCAGCCCCATAGGGCCGCTATGGCTACGGCGCTCAGGGGCAAGAGCAGCACAAACCAGCCGCCCCAACCGCCGTCCTTGCTGCTGCTGAGCCAGCTGGCAAGGTCTCCTCCAAACAGCGCGCGCTCGGTCCAGGGCCCGATCTGCCCGGCGAGCACGACGCCCAAGGGAATCATGCAGGCAATGGCTGCCATGCGCGGCCAGCCCTCCCAGCGCACGGATGTTCTGTGTGGCAGCAACTGCCACACATAGCTGCCTAGGAGCAGGCAACTGGGAATCGTGTAGAAGCTGCCCAGCACCGTCGCCAGCGAATTTTGAACGAACGGGGCAATGACGATGGCGGACAGGAATCCAAGCACGACGCTCGGCAAACCGGCCATGATTTCGACCGCGCTCTTGATGGGCACGCGCAAGTTGGGCTGCAGGAACTCGCTGGTGTACAAGGCGGCCAAGATGGCCAGCGGCACGCCAAAGAGCATCGAATACAGCGTGGCTTTGAGCGTGCCGAAAATCAGCGGCACGAGTCCTAGCTTGGGCTCGAAGTCGTCCGTGCCGCTGGAGGACTGCCACACGTGCAGGGGCTCGGATTCGCCTTCGTAGAGCACCGGTCGAAACAGCCCTTGGACGCTGACTTCCGGATGCGGAATGTCGAGTTCCACGCTCCACAGCCGACCCTGGTCGAGTTGATGCACTTGATTGTCCTTGGGCGACAAGCACAACAGTTGCTCGTCGCCAGGTGCCCTTGGCTCTCCGGGTCGCTGCGCCTTGGCGAGGATCCGTCCTAGGGTTGCGTACACCACGACGACGCTGCCGTCGTCCAGGCCCGCCGCCGCAACTCTGGTTCGGCGCGAAATGGCCAGCGAACGCACGGGCGATCCGCAGGCCATGCGTTGCGCCATGGTGAAGACGCGCCCATCGCTGGCAGGGCTGCCTTCGACGCGCTGCGCGAACCACGTGCTCAAGTTGCCCTCCGAGTCGCCCACGAGCACGGTGGTTTGACCATTGAGAAAGGCGAGCGAGGTAACCGTGGCCGTGGTCGATACCACAAGATCGAGTTCTTCCGCGATCACCGGCGCATCCAAGTCTCGTGTGTCAAGCCGCACGGTTCGTCCGTCGCTCCAAACGAGCAAGGCGCTATCGCCGCTCCCGGTGAGCAACAGTTCGATTGGAAAGCCGCGATCCGCAAACTGGCGCAGGGAAACGGAACCCCCGGCGAAGGTCGAGGTCCACTCCTCCGTCATCATGTTGAGCGTGCGCCTCTCCGAGCGTAGGTGCACGGTCCACTCGTCGTCCAAAGCCGCGATCAAGGATCCCGCCGAGGCGTCGCAGCGATCGAGGGCAACGATCCTCGCTTCGGCCGTTAGGACCAGGGGGGCCTCGAGGATTGCCTGAACGGTCTGCTCGCGCACATGCCCATCGGGGAGCAGTTCCACGAGCCGACCCTGCGCAATCTGGATCGTGTCCGCTCCCACCGGACGGCGCGCCGGATCGAGCTTCTCCTGCGGGTACATCTTGGTCTCGACCAAGACAGAGCCCAGGCGCACGGAGCCGTCCTCGAATCCGTAGACCAGCTTCTCGCCGTAAGGATCGACCTTGTAGCAGCTGGGCTTGGCCCCTTGGCTTGGGTCGATCGAGCCGATCAGCCGACCGTCGGGTACGTGAAACGTGTGCAGGATTCCGCCGCGGTCGACGACCCAGCCCAGCTTGCCGTACTGGTCGATTTCCAGGCGCTGCGGTTGAGGAACGTCACCCAACGCCGAAACGGTGTCCTTGGCATCCACACGCCCTGGCAGGAACATGGGCGTCACGACCCACACCAGGAACACCATGATCATCACGACCGCCGCAATGGTCCCGGCGCCGCCGATCGTGATCAGGCTGCGAGCCAGCCCTTCACCAAAACGAACCGACCCGCGGCTCCTGCGCGAGCGCGTTCGTCCGGTGAAGGTGGTTTTGCTCATGGAGAACCGAGGGGGGCTGGATCCGCTCCACTGGCTAGCCGGAGCGAGTCCATGAGTTCACCGGCCAAGAAAGGCCGGATTCCGCTGCATGCTAGGACTCCGAATCGCTCGGTTAACGGGCCGCACCGGCCTCGACCGGTTTGGTGGCAAGGCCCACGGCTTCCAAATTGCGCGTGAGGAGCTTGGCCGTCAGCGGCAAGTATCCGTCCTTGATGACGTCGGCCTGGCCGGCCTGGCTCAGCATGTACCGCACGAACTCGCGCTTGAGCGGATCCAGTTGCGTGCCCGGCTTGAGGTTGACGTACACGTACAGCAGGCGCGACAAGGGGTACGTGCCCGCGTAGGCATTTTCGGGCACAGCCGACACCGGAGCGCTCTTGGCGTCAGCGGCCAGGGACACGACGCGCACATCTGCGGTTGCGTAACCGATGCCGCTGTACCCGATGCCAAAGCGATCGCTCGCGAGTCCTTGAACTACGGAAGAACTACCCGGCTGCTCCTTGACCGTGTCCTTGAAGTCGCCTTTGAACAGCGCGACCTCCTTGAAATACCCGTAGGTGCCCGACGACGAGTTGCGACCGTACAGGCTGATGGGCTTGTCGGCCCAGTCGCCAGTCAAACCCAGATCGCCCCAGGTCACCGCCTCCTTGTCGAGCCCACCCTTGCGCGACTTGGAAAAAATCGCGTCCACTTGCTGCAGGGTCAGACTCTGAATCGGATTGTCCTTGTGCACGAAGACGGCCAACATGTCGATGGCCGTCGCGATCTTCGTAGGCTTGTAGCCGTAGACCTTTTCGAAGTCGTCGATCTCCTTTTCCTTCATCTCGCGGCTCATCGGGCCGAAGCTGGCCTGCCCCTCGATCAACGCCGGCGGCGCCGTACCCGAGCCCTTGGCCTCGACTTCCGTGACCACGTTGGGGTAGATGCGCTTGAACCCCTCACCCCACAAAGTCATGAGGTTGTTCATGCTGTCGGAGCCGATGCTCTTGAGTGAGCCAGAGATTCCCGCCACGGGCTTGCCGTACTCGGGGATGGCGGGATCGACCTTGACCGATTGGGCCGCGCAGAGCACCAGGGAACCAAGGAATAGGGCGGAACCGCGGCGGATGGCTTTCATGCGTTGTGTCGGGTGGGAGATTGGGAATCTGCCGAAGGGGGTTTTTGTCTGACCTAGCCGGGGGTATTGCACCCGAGTTGTGTGAAGAAGCGCTAAAGGCGGCCTAAAGGGAATCTGGCCCAGACGCGTGGATCACGAACGCTGCAAGTCATTTCAATTCAATGGTTTACGGACTTGCGTGGCTCCTCGGTCCGGGCCCAATCCCAAGGTCAGCCGTCCGAAGGGTTTAGGGCGGCGGTGATCCAGCGGACTGGGCCAGATTCACGCCTGGCAGCGCTGCGCCGCCGCACTCCCAGCCTTGCGACCAGAGATCCACGCCCACAGGAAGTTGAAACCGCCCAGCCGACCGGTGAGGTCCAGGATTTCGCCCGCGAACGCCAACCCCGGAACCAGGCGTGACTCCAGGGTCTTGGTCGAGACCTCGTCCAAAGCAACCCCGCCTCCAGTGACTTCGGCTTTGACGTAGCCCTCGTCGCCCGTGACCGCGAGTGGGCAATCCTCGAGCACTTGGAGCAGGCGCCGGCGTTCTTCGCGCGGCAGTTCCGCCATGCTTCGCGACGGCTCCACTTGGGCTCGCCGCATGAGTTCGGCGGCCAGGCGCTTCGGCAGCTCGTCAGCGAGGGCGGAATTTAGGCTGCGCGCGCCGCCGGCGAGCAGGATCGCTTCCCAAGCACGGCCGCTGGCTGCAATCCACTTCGCGTGCAGGGTCGTTCCGGCCGCGTTCGGATGGGTGACGCGCCAAGAAAGGTCGAGGACGACCGGCCCCGAGAAGCCGCGATGCGTGAACAGGAAATCGCCCGTTCGCTCTTCGAGCACGCGCCCGGCCTTCTTGGCTGTCAGCTGGACTTTGGTCGCCATGCCGGCGAGTGCATTCCAGCCCTCTTCGGGGCACGGCAAAGGTACGAGCGCCGGGTACGTTGGCTGTACTTTGTGCCCCAATTGGACCGCTAGCTGGAACCCAAAGCCGTCGGAGCCCGTCTTGGGCAGGCTCTTTCCGCCGGTAGCCAGCACCAACTGCTCGCAGCGCAACGACAGGCCGCTCGCCAACTTGAGGACGAATCGCGCCCGATCGGTCGCTTGGGTGCAGGTCTCGATGCCCACCAAGGGATCTCCGCCCAGGATGCTGCCCCCGCAGCGTGCCAATTCGCCAAGCAGCGCATCGAGGACGTCGCGTGCGTCGTTGCTGGCGGGAAACACCTTGCCGGTGTCCTCGTCGGCTAGCGGAAGCCGCAGATCCGCTTCGAAGAACGCGCGCACCTGGGCCAGGGGCCAGGACTGAAGGAACTGGCGAATCGCGTTCGTCGATCCGAGCGTGTGGAAATCCGTTTCGCACACCTGAGATGGCAACACATTGCAGCGTCCGCCGCCGCTGACGCGCAGCTTGGCCCCTGGCCGAGCGCGCGTCTCCAGCAGCAGCGCCTTTGTCCCGTGACGACCGGCGAAGATGCCGGTCGTGAGACCCGCGGCACCCGCACCCACGATCACCAGGGGCACGGTTTTGGACGCCGACGCTGGGTCGAACTGGGAAATCACCGGATCCATGGCTCTCCGCCTTCCTTAGCGGTCAAGCGCTTTCCGATGTTCCGAGCGTCTTGACCGGGCTGGCGCGGCAGACCGCAAGCCGATAGCTCGCGCGATCCGCGCGCCCTGCTCGCTCACATGCCCTCGTCGCCGCCGTCCTGCCAGCGGCCGCCGCGCGGACGCTCGTCCATATCGCGCCGCTTGCGGCCCCCGCCGCTACCTTCCTCATCGCGACGCTTGCGCTCCCAATCGGGCTTGGACGAACGCTGAGGACCGCCCCCGCCGCTGTACCCGCCTTGGCGCGGACCGCCGGAGCCTGTGAAGCCACCACCTCCCTGTCGCGGACCTCGGGGGCCACCGCCACCGCCGCCGCCATTCCCACCGGAACGCGCGCCCTGGTACCCCTG
>JAKFYL010000471.1 GCA_021730845.1 Planctomycetota bacterium
TCCAGGTGGACCAGAGCACACCACCCCAGCTAATTCAACCAGTCGAATGGCTGCGCGAGTCCACCAGTTCCGGCCTCTACCCGCCGGGCTTCTGGACAAACGGCTACAGCAACGACGCCGAGTCTGGCGATCTTGGGCCCCTGGCGGCGGACAAGTTCGTGCTCGTCGATTGGTCCGATTCGAGCCTTCCGAACAACAGTGTGCAGTACTTGATGCTGGCATTCCAGCGCAACGGTCTCACACAAACTTGGGATCACAAAGCCACATTCCACTCCGCCGTCTCAGCCATTCCCTCGGGCGAGACCTTCCTGTCCGGCACGGCGATCACCATTGCCAAGGGCGCAGGCACGCCGCCCAAGTACTTCGCCTTCATGGGCCACGAACAAGGCTTCTTTTCCGTTGACCTTTCCAAGGCCTACCTAGGAGGGCTCCACGCTGCGGCCGACGAGGTCTTCTTTGACAGCGCCATACCCCATCGCCGCATCCCAACCTGGTCGATCGCTGCCAGCAGAAATCGGCTATTCGTCTTTGTGAACGACCCCCTGCCGAGTACCGGCGCCGGCCTAGGCAATCATATCCGTATCTACGACTGGAACACTTCCACCGGGATGGTCTCGTTGCCAGCTGTGGGAACGACCACTGAAGGCACGCTCGAGGGCTTGCTCCCCAACATGGACAACCCCGGCCGCGGTTGGCGGGCGCGCTTCTTGGAGAAGAACCCAGCCAACGGCGCTGGCGATGTGTACTTCGCCTGCGAGCCCTACCTGCTCAAATTCGAATGGACGGGCGAAGGCAGCGCCAACCAAAACAGGTTGACCCCGAAGGCCTACTGGAAGAGCGACTACGAGCAAGAAATGCAAGACTGCCGCGTCTATGCCAGCGTGCCCAACGTGACAGGACCGGCAATCCTGTGTGTCAAGAACGCGGAGACCTTTGCCGTAATCAAGGAAACCACGGTGCCGTAGTGCACTTGGGCTGAAACGAACGACGTTGTGCCCGTGGGATTACACGGGCCAAGCTTCCTAGCCAACGGCGTGCCACGTGCCACTTCGGAAATGGCCGTGGACTCTTGCGAGCCCTTCGCCCGCAGCACGGCCCCTTTGCGCGTGCCCTGTAACCAGAAAGCGTCCGTGGAAAACGGCCCGTTCTTTACATGCGATTCGCCTGGCGATCGCTAGCTAGGGCTGCACGCGCCACAAGTGCCAGCTCGCGTCCGGCAGATCCCAGCTCTCACTGGGTCCCCAGGGCTCGAGAAACGACGGCACTTCGCGTCGGTCCAGGAGCCGCGAGAGCAGGGAATCGGGCTGCGAGCGCGCGGCTTCCAGCTCAGGAGCCTTGCGCGCGCTCGGCCCCAAGGCGATCGCCTGCACGCGATGTGCGTTCAGGGCCGCGAGCTGAGCGTCTGGCTCGGTCAGCGCGAAGATCTCCTGGGCACGCAGCGCGCCTTCGTTTTCGCGCAGCGCTTTGAAGCTGGATCCAACCACCGCGCGCTCGGTTTCGCCGATCCAGCCGGGGGCGTCCTGTGGGACCACCAGCACGCGCCAGGAGGGCTGGGACGCGGGTTCGAGTCTGGGCGCACAGGATGGGGTGTGGAGCAGCGCCCAGCGCACCAACTCGGTTCGCTCCGCGTTCGCTTTCCAAGGCGCGTCGCTTTCGTTTCCGGGCGGCACGAAAACGAGCGCCAGCGCTGCAATTCCGGCGAAGCCCAGGGCGACTTGGCGGCCATTCGGGCCGCGATCCAAGCGTTGCGCCAAGCTCGCCCCCAGCAAGGCTGCGGCGCAGCCGTGCAGCAATTCCGGGCACCAGCCAACCAATGCCGCGGGAAACGCCGCGACCAGTGTGAGCGCACTGAGCGCGCGCAGCGGCCGGCCCAGAGCGTTGCGCCCAAGCAGAAGCAGGCAACCAAGCGCGACTCCCAGCTCCACGCCGCGGCCGAGATTCAGGCCCCCGTGTTCCGATCGCGGCCACTCCAGTGGACGCACGGCAAAGCCGAGCGCGCCGCCAAGGCTAGCCACAGTGAGGGCCGTGAGCAGCCACAAGAGCATGCTCGAGCGCGCGCGCGAAGACTCGTCCCGCGCGAACATGTCAGGAATGAGCGCCGCTGCGCCAGCTAGCAGCACCAGAGCCCCAGCACCCGAGGTGCACAGCGCCAACGCTGCCAACCCGCCGGCGCACATCGCCGCCAGCAATTCGTCGGCTTGTTGTTTCGCGCGCAGCATCCAAGCGATCGCCGCGCCATGCGCCAACCCCAAACACGCCAGCCAGGGAAGCTCCGAGAATCGGCCCCAAGCGTCATGAGCGCTCGCCGTGCGGCTGGCAGCGAGAATGGCCGAGGCGAGCAAGGCTCCTTCCGCGGCAAAGCGCGGCGGCGAAACGGTCCACACCAAGAAGATCAGGCACGCCACCGCCAAAACGCCCGCGATCGGCGAGCTGCCGCGCGCGATCTGCTCCAGAAGCGAAGCCCGCTCGGAAAACTGGGCGCTCGAACCCGCTGCGAACCTGGCGACGCGCGCTGCTCCCGCGTGCACGAGTGCCGGCCAAGGCAACTTGCCCTCCCCCGCCGCATCGAGCGACAAGTCGCGCCGCGGGGCGCTGCCGCTCGCCAGGGCCGCGTGTGCAAGCCGCAAGCGATACGCGCCGGCTCCCGAATCCGTCGTTCCCGCCGACGCACCCGTGCGCTCGAAGTAGGCCAGCGCAAGCAGCGCCAGGCCAAGCATCCCAAGTATCCAGAGCTTCACTGCCTTCGCGGCGCGCGCGGCAGCCGAATCCATCGAGCAAGCAGTTCCGGCAAGTGCCGATCTTCCAAGAAAGCCGGTTCGGCCAAATCGATCCAGGTGCACTCTGGCAACGGGAGACTCGCCAGTGCTGTTTCGCTAGCTAGGCCTCCGCGCGCAAGCACCAAGCGCTCGAGTCCGGCAAACAGGTTCGGACGAGTGGGCTTGTCCCACTCCATGGCAAAGGCTCCAGCGTCGAAGGGCAGCGTGGTATGGCCATAGAAAGCGCTCGCCAGCCACCCCACCGCACCGCCGCGGGCCATGGCCACGCGTCTTGGCTTCCCGTCTGGGTTCGCGCTTGCGCCTGCCCTCGCGCCAGGCGCTAGAAGCTCGAGCGCCCGGGCAAAGTCGTGCTCCAAGTTCTCGGCCGTGCTTTCTGGCCCGATCGGGATGGCTGCGAGCGCAATTCCGTTTCCGTGTTGGGCATTGGCGAATGCAAAGCCCGCTGACCCGAGCAACAAGGTTTCGGTGGGGTCGCTGGGGCCGCTGAAACTGGCCACGAGACACTCGTGCTGCTGACCATGGATCCAGCCCCACACCCAAGCTTCCAGCCCAGGAATCCCTAGACCCACGCGGGGAGCCGGGTGTACGTGCGACGCCGAAGGAAACAGCGGGCGCCAGCAAGGTTTCGCCGGATCTTGGGGCTCCAGCGCCGCCAACAACTCGGAAGTGGACATGCCGATCGGCTGTCGCAGGCCCAGGGTTCTGCGCGCCTCGAGACAGCGCAGCAAGTAGGCGCGCGCGGGGTCTTCGCTCTCGAGCAGCGCAGGCTGCGCCGCTATGCACTCGACCTCGACCCTCCAGCCACTGGCGACCTGGCCGGCTTTTTCGAGTTCGAGCACCAGTTGCCATCGTCCGGGGGCACTTGCTGGCGCGTGCACGTACATATCGAATCCCTCGGGCGTGAATAGTTCCGCCGGGGCCGCCTCGCTGCGCGCGCGCGTGCGCTCGCCCGTGGGCGAAATCCAAAACAGATGCGCCTGCACGCTGCGCGGCGGATCGCTGCTGGCAATGCTGGCCAGGCGCACTGTCATGGGCTGGATTCGCGCAGCTTGCCCGGCGCCCGCAGCGCTTGCGCTTGGATCGTGGGGCAAAAAAAACGCTGGCGCAACGCGCAGGTCGACGCCGCGCGCCTGGCGCTCCAAGGCGCGCAGCGTCTCCAGCGCCTGGCCTTCGGCGCTCCTTGGCGACTTTGCTATTTCGAGCGCCAGCAGCGCGCGACTCATGGCCTCCAGCGTCGGAGCGGTCATGCGACCTGCGCCCGGAGGCCGCGCAGCTTGCAGCGCAGCGAGCGCGGCGGCGCGAGCATCGGCATCGGCTTCGCTCCAGCGGCGCGTGAGTTCGCTTTGGCGCTCGAACACAGCGCAGCGCACATGCGCCTGTAGCAGGCTCGCTTGGTCATAGCGAGACGAGGCCGACTCCGGATCCGACTGCGGGGCCGATTCCTGCGCCGGAACCGGCCACGGCCAAGCGAGCAACGCGCACACGCCCAGGGCGCGCGCCAGGCGAGCCCGCGGCGTCATCAGCGAATCAGCTCTTCGATCACCTGGGTCTTGGGATCGAACCCGCGCAGCTTGATGCGCGGCCCAAGGCCCGCATCGATGGCCGCTCGCGGCGCCAGCCCGACCAGCTCGCTTTCGTGGATCGCCACGCCGCGCGCCTGGGCCAGGCGTTCGATCTCTTGGTACACGCGCAGCAAACCCGTTGCCTGGAAGTTGCATACGTTCATGCTGACCTGGCTCAATTTCAGGTCTGAGAGCGCAAAACCCATGGCCTTGATGCCCGGCAGGCCGCCGTCTTTTTCGCGGATTTGCTTGGCAATCTCCTTGGCGACTTGCAGATCCTCGGTGGCGAGGTTCACGTTGAAAGCGATCAAGAAAAAGCGCGCGCCCACGGCGGTACAGCCGGCCGTGGGGTGGATGTGGTCCTTGGGACCGGCGTCGGGAGTGCGCGCGGGATCCTTGCCGATGGCGTCGCGCAAACCTTCGAACTGCCCCTTGCGCACGTCGGCCAAATTGCGGCGCTCGGGCCGGCGCGCGGCCTGCTCGTAATAGAAGACGGGAATTGAGAGTTCCCGGCCCACGCGCTCGCCAAAACGCAGCGCCAAATCGACGCACTGTTCCATTTCCGTGCCTTCCAAGGGCACGAACGGCACCACATCGGTCGCTCCCATGCGCGGATGCTCGCCTTGGTGGTGGTTGAGATCGATCAACTGCGCGGCCTCGCGCATGGCCCGAAAGGCAGCTTCTGATACCAAGGGCGCCGGACCGACAAAGGTCACGACCGCGCGATTGTGGTCGCGATCCATGGTGTGATCGATGAGCTGCACGCCGGAAACAGAGCGAATTTGGTCCAGGATCTGCTCTAGGACCTGGGGGCGGCGGCCCTCACTGAAATTGGGAACGCATTCGACAAGACCCATGGGCGGACTACGGCGGAGGCTTCGGGGGAGGGCGAGAAGAGGGGTTCGAGGCGCGGCAGGTCCTGAGCGAGTCAGGGCCCGTATGCCATGCCTACCCCAGCGGGGGCCAAAGAGCCTAGCGCGCGCAGGCGCCGCTGTCGCTTGCCGAAATGGGCTCGCGCAGGACACCGCCAGAGATCACCTGCCGCACGGGATTGCGTCCCAATTCATAGACCAAGAACTCGTGGCTGGGGACATCGAGCACGAGCACATCGGCCCGTTTGCCCACTTCGAGGGAACCGATTTCTCCCGCCAGGCCCAAGGAAGCGGCGGCGTTCAAGGTGGCGGCGGTCAGACATTCGGCCGCGCTCCAGCGATAGCGCAGCGCGGCCATGGCCATGGCGAGCGGCATGCTCTGGGTCATGCAACTGCCCGGATTGAAATCGGTCGAAACGCAGACCACTGCCGAGCGATCGGCGAGCACGCGCCCGGGGGCCTCGCGCTCCTGTCGCAAGTAGATCGGTACGAGTGGACACAGAACCGCCGCCGTTTCCGAACGCGCCAGGGCTTCGATGCCGGCGTCGCTGATGTGCTCGAGGTGATCGGCGCTGGCCGCACCAAGTTCGGCTGCAAGTTCCGCGCCGGCGAGCGGAGTCAATTGATCGACGTGCAAGCGCAGCCCCAGGCCCAAGGTTCGCGCGCGGGCCATGATGCGCCGCACGGCGGGCGCGGCGAAGGTGTGGGACTCGGCGAAGATGTCGCAATAGCGCGCTAGACC
>JAKFYL010000064.1 GCA_021730845.1 Planctomycetota bacterium
GTGTAGAAGCCGAGCTGCTCCAAGAACGGTGTCAATCCGGCCTGGGTCAAATACTCGGTAACGACTTTCGATCCGGGAGCGAGGCTCGTTTTCACCCACGGCTTGCTGGTGAGACCCCGAGCCACGGCCTTCTTGGCTACGAGTCCAGCGGCCATCATGACCGATGGGTTGGAGGTGTTCGTGCAACTGGTGATGGCAGCGATGACCACCGAACCGTTTTCGATCTGGCCGCGGCGACCGTGCACTTCGACCATCTGGGGCACGCCCGATTCGGCATTCGCGCTCGCGTCGTCTTTCTTCGCGACGACCATGCTGGGCAGGTTGGCCGCGAAGTTGGACTTCACCTTGGCCAGCGGCAGTCGGTCCTGAGGGCGCTTGGGTCCGGCCAAACAGGGCTCGATCGTGGAGAGGTCCAGGCGCAGCACCTCGCTGTACTCCGGATCGGGCGACGCGCCGTGCCGCAGGAGCCCCTGTTCGCGCATGTAGCTGCGAACCAGCCTCACCTGCCGGTCATCCCGGCCGGAAAAGCGCAGGTACTCGATGGTTACATCGTCGACGGGGAAAAAGCCGCACGTGGCACCGTACTCGGGAGCCATGTTGGCCACGGTGGCGCGGTCCGCCAGCGGCAATTGGTCCAATCCCGTGCCGAAAAACTCGACGAATTTCCCGACTACGTTGGCCTTGCGCAGCAATTCCGTGACACGCAACACCAAATCCGTCGCCGTCGTGCCCTCCGGCAATGCGCCCTCCAGGCGCACGCCCACCACTTGCGGGATGAGCATGGAAACGGCTTGACCCAGCATGGCCGCCTCGGCCTCGATGCCGCCCACGCCCCAGCCCAACACTCCTAGGCCGTTCACCATCGTGGTGTGGCTGTCCGTGCCCACCACGGTGTCCGGGAAGGCCCAGTCGCTGGACATCATGACCACGCGCGCCAAGTATTCGATGTTGACTTGATGCACGATGCCAGTGTCTGGCGGCACGACGCGGAAGTTGCGGAATGCTTGCTGGCCCCAGCGCAGAAACTGGTACCGCTCCTTGTTGCGCGCGAACTCCAGTTCCGTGTTCTTGCGCTTGGCATCCGTCGAAGCGTAGGCGTCCACCTGAACGGAGTGATCGATGACCAACTCCACGGGCTGGTTGGGGTTGACCTTGGTGGGATCCCCGCCCATTTTCTTCATGGCATCGCGCATGGACGCCAGATCCACCACGGCCGGCACGCCGGTGAAGTCCTGCATGAGCACGCGCCCGGGCACGAACGGGATTTCCGTGCTGGGTGCCGCAGTCGGACTCCAACGCAGCAGCCCCTCTATGTCCGCGGCCGTCACCGACACGCCGTCCTCGTGCCGCAGCAAGTTCTCCAGCAGGATGCGCAGGGTGTAGGGCAGGTGTGCCACGGGCCGGCCGCGCTTCTCCAGCGCGCGCAGGTTCGCGACCTGGACGGATCGGCCGTCGACGTTGAGCGCGGTCCGGCAGCGGAAGGAATCCCTCAAATTGCTGTCTCCTTACGAGGTTGGTACAAGGTGGTCGAATCTTAGAATTCCAGCGGCCGGAAGTCCCTTGGTAATTACCTAGATACCCGGCCCGCGAAGGCCTCGGCAGGGCTTAGTCGGGGCCTAGGTTGGCACGGCCGGCGCGGGCTCGCTAGGATCCCCGCCCCGCGCGATGTCCTAGAGAAGGCCGCCAGGGTTCGTTTCCAAGGGGACGTAGCTCAGTTGGTAGAGCGCTGCGTTCGCAACGCAGAGGTCGAGGGTTCGACTCCCTTCGTCTCCACCATTTCTCCCCTCCTGCATCACCTGCCGAGGCCCCGCAGGGTCCGAAAGCGGATGCTGCCGGCTTGGTCTAGCGTCGCTGCCGACCGCGCTTGCGGGAAGCGCCCTGCCCCTCGCGAGTCAGCTCTTCCACGGCGCGAGCGATGAAGCCGCACAACTGGGCGCCGTAACGCTCGGCTTGCCACTCGAGCAAGCCCTCGACGGCGGCTAGCTGCTCTTCCCTGACCGGTCGAACCTGGGCCAGCTTGATCAACGTGTGGCGATTGAGCACCAGCGCGGCGTCGAAACCTTCGCTGCGCGCCTTGTCGCGACGCCATTCCTTGAGGCGCTCGTGCAACTCGTACTCGAACTCCGAAAGCACATGCGTGCCGTCCTTGCGCGGCAAATCGGGCAAGCGGTCCAAGGGCCCCAGCCGACGCGCGCGCTCGAGCGCCGCAAGCACGCTGGGTCCGACGCGCTTGATCTGGCGCGGCGTGAAGCCGCGCACGCGCGCCAGGACATCCAAGTGTTCCGGCCGGCGCGCAGCCAAATCGAGCAGGACGTCATTGTGCAGCACTTTGAAAGGAGGCTGGTCCGCCTGTTCGGCCAAGCGCTCGCGTTCGACGAACAATTCGCGCAGGGCGCGTTTTCCCAGCGGATCGAGTGTGCGCGCACCCTTGATGCGCGCGAAATCTTCCGCATCGAAGGCGCTGGAACCGGGCTCGATGCGCTCCAAACGCCGGCACTCGCCCTCGACTACATGGGCGCGCCCCAAGGCCATCAGTTGTTCACGCTGGCGATGCATCAACGGCACCAAGTGGTGCGTATCCATGCGTGCGTACTCGATTTGCTCGGGGGTCAAGGGGCGCTGGCTCCAGTCGGAACGCTGCAGGGACTTGTCTACTTCCAGCCCGAATTGGGCTTTTAGCACCGACGCCAGCCCCGGCGACTCTTCCCCGAGCGTCGAAGCCGCCACGCGCGTGTCGAACAGCCCAGCGAACTGGAACTTGTAGCTGCGCTTGAGCATGAGGATGTCGTACTCGCCGTCGTGGAATACCTTGGTCTTCTTGGGGTCCGCGAGCACGTGCCCCAAGGGGCTCAGGTCCAGTCCCGCCAGCGGATCGACCAGCCAGTCCTTGCCGTGGGCCGTGACCTGGATCAGGCAGACCTTCTCACGGTAGTTGAAGAACGAATCGGCCTCGGTGTCGAAAGCGATCTCGTCGGCGCGCTCGAGTTCTTCATACAGCCGCCCCAAGGCGGACTGACTGCTCACCACGATTGCTTCGTTCGGTTCCAAATGATCGTTTCTTCGCGCTCAGGACTTGGGTTGGACACTCCGTCCACAGACTACGCTAGGCAAAGCGTCGGCCCCCCCGCCGGCAAGAGAAAGACAGGCCGTGCGGGCGAACGAATCCGGACGCCGCGAGCCGAGCCAAAGGCGACCCAGCCCCGTGAACCGGCGTGGGACCGAGATCGAACCACGCCGCAGGCTGGGCCGTGCGCAGGGGATGGCGAGGACGACGGGACTCGAACCCGCGACCTCCGCCGTGACAGGGCGGCGCTCTAACCAATTGAGCTACGTCCCCGCGCAAGGGCGAAGAGTGTAGCCAAGCTCGCACGAGGCTTCTAGCTTCGCGTTTCGAGTGCGGGCTAGCCGCCTGTTCGAATGGCCGCGAGCGTGCTGGAACGGTGCAGGCGCCAAATGGGGTACAGCCCGGCAAGCAAAGCCAGCAGCACAGCCCCCAGCAGGGCCCAGGCCAGGTGCGGCCCAGGTCCTACGGCCACCAGTGGCAGCCCCGAGATCACCGCCAGGCTCTTGACGATCACGGGCGACAGCCCGGCCCCAAGCAGGCCCCCCAGCACGCCGGCCACACAGCCCACGACGCATTCCTCGATCGCAACGGTGCCCGCGACCTGGCTGGTGGTCATGCCCAACGCCTTGAGGATGCCCAGCTCTTTGGCTCGCTCCAGACCGGCCAGCAACTGCCCATTGAGCACGCCCAAGCCGGCCAGCAAGGCCACCAGCGCGATCAGGATGTCGAACAGCACGAAATCGCGCGCGATGTCGGTGGTGTGCCAACGGCGAATCTGGGCGCCGGTCTCGCAGTTCAGCGGGCTCTCCGGATAGATCGCCTGCAACGCGGCGAGCACGGCCGGGGGATCTGCGCCGTCCGCAAGCCGCACCGCGTAGCTCTCGGTCGCGTTGGCGCCCAGGCAGAACAAGTCCGCGAGCCAATGCTTGTCGATGACTCCGTACAAGCGCTCGTCGGGATGAGGAAAATAGCCGTAGGCGTCCGTGATCGCGACCACGGGCAGACTGACCACTACGCCGCGCGGCGTGGTGACGTGCACCTCATCGCCCAAGGCGTGGCCGCGATGCTTGGCCAGGCGCGTCGACAGAATCAGGCCCTTGCGCTCGCGCATGTCGGACAGCAACTGCGGATCGGTTTGGCACGGCCCAAAGCGCGCCAGTTCCTCGGGCAGCGCCCCGATCAAGAGGAACGGCACATACGCACGCACGTCGTTGGGCTCGACCGCAACCACTCCTGGGATCGCGTGTACCTGAGGCAAGAGTTCCTCCAACGCTCGCTGCGGGGCCGCGCGCACGAACAGCTTGTCGTCATAGGCCTCCTGGGCCCAGGTCGAGATCTCGCCCTCCAAACTGCGAGTCATGCCGCGCAGGCCGACGTAGCCCGCCGCCACGAGCGCAACCGCTGCGACCGCCGCAGCTACGCGCGAAGTCCCGCGCGACATGGCACTGGCGGCCAGGCGGCCGGCCAGCGGCCACCGGAGCCGCAAGGGTCGAGCCAGCGCCACGCAGATACGAGCGAGCAATGATGGCACGACCAAAGGCACGGCCACGAACAGGGCCAGCACCCCCATCGCCAGCAGCAGCACGCTGACGAGCTCGCGCTGGGCTTCGCCCACGATGGGAACGACCCCGAAATACACGCCGGGCAACACCAGGGCCAGAAGCACGGCCGAGGTCAATTGGAACGATCGTTTCAGGGCCGAATTCCCAGGCGATTCCTCGCCGCGCAGGGCGCTGACCGCATCGGTGCTGCGCGCCCGCGCCAGGGGATAGATCGAACCAACCAAGGCGATCAGCACACCGGCCGCGACCAGCGGCAGCACCACGGGCCAGGGCACCTCCGTGATAGGGATCCGGTCCCCGACCCCGATCGTGGAGATGCGCAGGCGCCCTAAGCCAAACGCCAAGAGCAAGCCGCCCGCGAGCCCCAGGCAGCCCCCCAGGCTCGCGATCACCACCGCTTCGCACAGGAACACGCGGCCGATTTGAGCCCGCGTGCTTCCCAGGGCGTGCAATACGCCGACTTCGCGCACGCGCTCGACGAGCGACATGGACAAGGTGTGAAAGATGACGTACAGCCCCAGCACCATGGCCAGCAACCCACCAAAGCGAACGCCGTTGCGAAAAGCGCGCTCGTCGGCAGCTTGGCCGATGATCACGCTCTTCTTGAGTTCGTAGGACCAGGCCTGACCCAGGCTCGATTGGATGCGTTCCAAATCGACGGCCTTGTCGTACTTGAGCCAGTAGCGCACGTCCACGTGGGAGTCTTCGAACAAGCGCCGACCAGGGACGAAGTCCACGACCGCGATCTCGCCTCCGGCGCGGCGCCCAAGGCCTTCCTTGCGCATGACGCCCGTGACTTCGAAGGTTTGCAACCTGGGCGCGCGCTCTTCGCCGCCCTCGATGGTCTTCCACTGGCCGTCTTCGCACTCCTGGGTCGGACGCCGCGGGGGCCGCCCTAGGCTCACGATCGAGCCTACTTCCAGTTCCAGCCGCTCAGCCAAGTTCTCGCCCACGAGCACGGGCAAATGTCCGGAAGCTGGCTTGGAATCGAGCCCCGTGCCGCGGCGCAATTGGAGCGCGCCGAGCCCAGAAGCGCCCTGGGAATCGATGGCGATCAAGCTGACGATTTCGGAGCGTTCGCGATCCGAACTCGCGCTGCCCGCCGGCGTCCAATACATGATTCCTTCGGCCTGAAAAGCCGCGGCGACATCGGTGACGCCCGGGACGCGAGACAATTCTTGGCGCGGCTCGCTCACCTGGGCCGAGGGGCTGACTTCGATCTCGGCGCGCCAGTCCGGATCGCGGCTGACGCCGCGCGTGAGCAGCGTGTTGTAGTCGAGCGTGAATAGCCCAACCACGGTGGCGATG
>JAKFYL010000055.1 GCA_021730845.1 Planctomycetota bacterium
TGCGCGATCGCGCAAGGGAATCGAGCCTGGCACCGTAGGTGTTGGATTCGAGCCTGGCACCGTAGGTGTTGGATTCGAGCCTGGCACCGTACAACCGTACAACCGATTCCGTACCGTCGCATTCTGTCCTGGCACCGTACGAACACCCCGACGAGCAGAAAACAGCGCGGGGCGCCCATAGGGCGCCCCGCGCATTCCGATCAAGGCTAGGCCAGATTACTGGACCGCAACCCAAGCGTTACCGTCGGTGGCCGCGATGCCGTTGATACCAAGCGGCGAGGCCATGTCGAGCGCGCCAGAGTACACCGCGTCGAACGCGGGGCCGCCGGCGGTACCGGTGTAGGCGGCTGCACCGCGGTTGGCAGTTTGCAGCAAGTCGCCTTCTTGGTTGATGAAGAACACGCGGTTACCGGTCTGCGAAGCCGCCACCGGCCACGCATAGCAGCACCACAGAACTTCGCCGTTGTCGCTATCCGGGAAGGGTCCCAGCAGCGAACCACCACCCGCGTCTTCCGCAATGCCGGCGATCGCAGCACCGACCGTCGCGGCGGGAAGGTAGATCTGATACAGATAACCCGAGCGCGTGACTTGGCTCGTCGCGTTGACGTTGCCGAAGGCGCTCGACATAACGGCCGGATTCAATTCGTCCGTACCAACCACACCAGCGGCGGGTGCACCGGCAGCGCTGACGCGCACCGGTTGAGCACCGGCGAGTTCGGCGAAGAAGCCGTACTCACCGCTGCCGTCCGCATCGGTGTCGATGGAACCGGAGGATTGGACCTGGGCCTGTGCCGAGGAAAGTGAGCGAAGTGTGGAAATCGCGGCCGACTCGTTGGCGGAGAGGCGCGCTGCCATCAGCTTCGGAATAGCGACCGAGGCAATGATGGCGATGATCGCCACCACAATCATTAGCTCGATCAGGGTGAAACCTGAGTTCTTGCGTTGATGCATCATTTTGAGAATTCGTCCTGTTCGTCCCAGCGTGCGGGCGCGAATGCGCCTTACGCCTTCCCGATGGGCTTGCCAGAATGTCGACAGCCAAAGGGCCAGCTCTTGAGATCGCGGGCCGGTTCCGTTGCCGGACCGGATCCCAGCGAGTCGGGCCCACAAGGCCCTCCCCGAGCTCCTCGAACGGGCGCCTGGTAGGCGTCCGCCGTTGGAGTTGTCTCAGCGCTCCCTATCGGCCGCGTGGAATCCCAAGCTTGAACCACCCCATACAATTCCTGAACAGGCGACTGCACGCGGAACAAAGTTCCCGGGGCCAGGCCGGCCCGCTACGCGGCCAGGGCCCGGGCTTTGCGCGCGAGTGCCACGGACGAAACAGCGCGGGGCAGGCGCCTGTTCGCCCTGCCCCGCGCTGGAGTGCGCGCACGAAGCGCGCCCAAACCGGCGGCCTTAGCTGCTGCCCAGCTTGCCGACGATGTCCAAGATCGGGAGGAATACGGAGAGAACCACGCCGCCGACGATCACACCCATGAAGGTGATGAGCAGCGGCTCGATCAAGCTGGTCAAGCTCTTGATGGCTGCCTTGACTTGGCTGTCGTAGAACTCGGCGATCTTCTCCAGCAGTGCTTCCAAGGCGCCGGTGCGCTCGCCGATGGCGATCATGCGCACCACCATGGGCGGGAAGACCTTGGCTTTGCCCAGCGGCTCGCTGAGCAGCTGCCCTGAGCGCACGCTTTCCTTGGATCCGTCCACGGCCCGCGAGACCACGCGGTTGCCCGCCGTTTCGGAGACGATGTCCAGAGTCGCCATGATCGGTACGCCCGAGCGGATGAGCGTGGCGAAGGTACGCGAGAAGCGCGCCAAGGCGATCTTGCGGCAAATCGGGCCGAACACCGGAGCGCGCAGCGCGAACTGATCGAACATGTAGCCACCGCGATCGGTGCGAATGAAGGCCACTAGCGCCGCGATGGAAACTCCCGAGCCCACGAGCATGTACATCCAGTAGCGCTTCATGTAGTCGGACATGTTGAGCACGAATTCCGTCAGTGCCGGCAGGTCTGACCCCAGACCATCGAACACCTGGCGGAACGTGGGCACTACGCCGAGCATCAGGAAGGCCGTGATTCCAAGCACCAAGACCAGCGAAATGACCGGGTAGGTCATGGCGGACTTGATCTCGCGGTGCAGCGCTTGGCTGGATTCTTGGTAGTCCGCCAAACGACTGAGAATGATGTCCATTTGGCCCGAGGCTTCGGCAGCCCGCACCATGCTGATGTACAGCGGATTGAACACCTTGGGACAGGTTTGCATGGCCGAGGACAAGTCCGCGCCGCCGCGCAACTCGCTGGTCAGCTTCTCGCAGGTCAAGCGCAAACCGGGGGAGTCCGCCTGGGCACCGAGCACTTCAATCGCTTCGAGCAAGGCTAGACCGGCCGAAACCATGGTCGAGAGCTGGCGCGTGAACAAGACCAAGTCGGTCTTGCTGGCCTTGGGACCGCCGCCGAACAGGCTCTTGGCTTTGGGCTTGGCTCCCTGGGATTTCTCGGCATCCCTCTGGGCCACCGGCTCGACCTTGAGGATGGTGAGATTTTGTTTGCGCAGCTCGGCCAAAGCCTCGGTGCGGTCGGTGGCCTGGATGGTCCCCTCGACGTCCTGTCCGGTCGACTTCTTGGCGGCGTATTTGAAACTAGTCACGGCAGAATTGTCCTCAAGCGGAAATGCGGGATTACTTGTCGTCCAGTGTGGTTCGCAAGACCTCTTCCAAAGAGGTGCGGCCTCGAATGACATTGAGTAGGCCGACGCGCCGCAAGCTCAGCATTCCAGCTGCCAGTGCGGCGTTCTTGATTTCTTGTGCGGAGCGGCGTTCGACGACTAGACGGCGCAATTCCTGCTCCAAATAGAGTGTCTCCAAGATCGCGAAACGCCCCTTGTATCCTTCCTTGCAACGCGAGCAACCTCCGTGCCGAGCGGCAAAGATCTCGAGCCCTTCGACCAATTCGCTTTCGAGGAAACCTACGTTGAGCAGTTCTGCTCGCGGCAGGTCGAGCTTGACCCGGCAGTTCGGGCACAACTTGCGCGCCAGACGCTGGGCGCCAACGCACAGGAGCGAGCTCGAAACCATGAACGGGTCGATGCCCATGTCGACCAAACGCGTGATCGTCGTCGCAGCGTCGTTCGTGTGCAGCGTGGAAAGCACCAAGTGACCAGTGAGCGCCGCCTTGACGGCGATATCGGCGGTCTCCGTGTCCCGGATTTCGCCGACCAACACGATGTCAGGGTCCTGGCGCAAGATGGAGCGCAGGGCGCCGGCGAAAGTCATGCCGCGCTTGGGATTGACGGGCACCTGGTTGATGCCGTCCATGCGGTACTCGACCGGATCTTCGACGGTCACGACGTTCACGTCCGGCGTGGCCACTTCCTTCACGCAGGAGTACAGCGTCGTCGACTTTCCCGAACCGGTCGGACCGGTGAGCAGAAGCATGCCGTAGGCGGCGTTGGAAGCCTTGCGGATGTCTTCCAGGGCGCGGTCCTCGTAGCCCAAGTTGTCGAGCTTGAGCGCGAAGGATCCGGTATCGAGGATACGCATGACGGCCTTCTCGCCGCCGACCACGGGCAGAATCGAAAGTCGGAAGTCGATCTTGCGGTTTTCGTAGCGGATCTGGAACTTGCCGTCCTGCGGCGAGTAGCGCTCGGCGATGTCCAGCGAAGCCATGATCTTCAAGCGCGAGCTCAGTGCGGGCCCCATGGCCGTGGGCGGACGCATGACTTCGTACAGGCTGCCGTCGACGCGGAAGCGCACGCGCATGGCCCCATCGCCGGGTTCGATGTGGATGTCGCTGGCTTTCTCCTTGAGCGCGCGCAGCAGCATCAGATTGACCAACTTTACGGCCGGCGCGTCCTCACCGCCCTCCGAAGTGGCGGTCTCCAGACTCTCCTGCTCGTCGACTGCGACTTCGACTTGGGTGGCATCCCCGTTCACCTGCTCCATCAGAGCCTCGACGGCCTTGCCCTTGGAGTCGAAGAAGGCCTCCGAGGCAATGTGGATGGCGCCCGGATGCGACAAGACCGGCCGCACTTGGCAGCGCGACAGCCGCTTCAAGTCGTCAAGCAAGAGCACGTCGAACGGGTCGCTGACGGCGATGGTGAGCAAGTCGCCGTTCTTGGTCAGCGGCAAGATGCCGTGCTCGCGGCACAGTTCCTGCGGCAAAGTCTCCACGGCCCGCGGGTCGGGTTTGACCTGGGACAAGTCCACCGGCGGAATGCCCGCGGACATTCCCAGCGCCTCGAACAGCGCGTCTTCGAGCAAGAGACCTTGGCTTACGAGCGTTGCGACGGGCGAGCCGCCCCGCTCGCGCGCTGCCGACCAGTCTCCCTCGGAAACCAGTCCTCCGTCGACGAGCAGTCGCCGAATCTTGCCTGAGATGCGAACCATGGACTTGCGGGGGCGCCCTGGTTGGGTCCTAGGCTGCGCGCACCAAGGTGCGCAGTTCGTTCACGTCCGGGCAAGCGCGTTCCGCGTCCTCGACGCGCACCTTTCCGTTGCGCACGAGTTCGGCCAAAGACTGCGTCATGGTGCGCATGCCCAGTCGCGCTCCGGTTTGGATGTGCGAGTAGATTTGGTGTGCCTTGGCGTCGCGGATCAGGGCCCGCACCGCAGCGGTGCACAGCAGAATTTCCGTGGCCACCGCGCGGCCGCGTCCCGTGGCCAAGGGCAACAACTGCTGGCTGACCACCGCCTCCAGGGAGAACGACAGCTGCGTACGCACTTGCGACTGCTGGTGCGACGGGAACACGTCGATCACGCGGTTGATGGTCTGCACGGCATCCGAGGTGTGCAACGTGCCGAAGGTCAAGTGACCGGTCTCGGCCAAGGTCATGGCGGCCTCGATGGTCTCGAGGTCACGCATTTCACCGATGAGCACGATGTTCGGGTCTTGGCGCAGCACGCTGCGCAACGCCTTGGCGAAACTGTGCGTATCTCCGCCGATCTCGCGCTGGTTGATCAAGCACTGCTTGTGGGCGTGCGTGAACTCGATCGGGTCTTCGATGGTGACGATGTGCCCCTGGCGAGTCATGTTGGCGTGATTGATCATGGCCGCCAGCGAGGTCGACTTACCCGAGCCGGTAGCTCCCGTCACGAGCACGAGTCCGGCGCGCATGGCACAAATGCGCTCGCACACGGCCTTGGGCAGTCCCAGTTGATCAAAGGTGGCAATCTTGTGCGGAATCAATCGCATGACCGAGCCGACCACACCCTGCTGGTGGAAAATGTTGGCTCGGAAGCGCCCTTGGTCAGCCAGACCGAAGGAGCAGTCGATCTCCATCTCGCGATCGAGGCGAGCGATTTGGTCGGAAGTGAGCACACTAGTCGCAAGCCGTCGCGTGTCATCCGGCGACAGCGCCGGGCAATCCACCGGCAACAGGACCCCGTCCACGCGGATTCGCGGCGGCGAACCCACGGAAAGGTGTAGGTCCGATCCGCCTTGGCGCACCAGCAGCGCCAACAACTCTTCCATCGTGATCATGGGCGACCTTTGAAACCGTTCACTCGAAAGGGGAACCAGCCAGCGGGCCGAAAGGCTTAGGGGGCCTCACCTAGCTCGCTGCCGCGCTTGGATCGGATGGAAAGGTCGACCGACTGGAGCCGCGAAAAAGTTTCCCTCTTCGAATCTGGCCCAGTTCGCTGGATCAGCCGCGCCGCAAGTCCGCTTGCGGACCGGGCTTGCAGCAGGGAAACGCCCCCCTAACAGTCCGTGGTGAAAGTCGCGTAGCGAGGCAAAGCGCGCGTTCGCCCTGCAAGGAGCGCGACACCGGGGCGGCGGAAGCGGCCTGCCTGGCCGCTGAGCACGACCCGACGAGCGCGACGCCGCAGGGCGAACACGCGCTTCGCCTCGCTACGCGACTTTCACCACGGACTGCTAGGCCGCCTGGGGCCC
>JAKFYL010000115.1 GCA_021730845.1 Planctomycetota bacterium
CGCCGGTACCGTATCGCCGTACCGACCAATCGCCGTACCGACCAATCGCCGTACCGACCAATCGCCGTACCGACCAATCGCCGTACCGACCAATCGCCGTACCGACCAATCGCCGCCGTGCAACGAACGAACGGCTAGGAATGTTAGGCCAGTTGGCGCAGGTATAGGATCCGGTCGCAACTGGGGCATTGCGCGAGCTGGACTGCGCGCGCCACGCGTACCGAGAGGTTGGGCGGCACTTCCATGAAGCAGGCTTGGCACACGCGGCCGTCGATTTCGGCTAAGGCGATGCCTTCGCGCGATTGGATCAGTCGATCGTACAGGCCCAGGGATTCCGCGGGAATGGAACTCGCCATGCGGCTCTTGCGCTCTTGCTTGAGCCGATCCAGGGCTTCTTGGGCCGCATCGGTTTCCTTGCGCACGTTCTCGCTGAACTCGGTGAATTCGGATTCCAGGCTGTCGATCTCGGCTTGGATCTTGTCCTGTTCGATCTGGGCCGCGTCGACTTGCTCGAGCAGGCCCACGCCCTCTTCCTCGGCGGTTCCGATTTCCTTGCGCAAGGTGCGGATCTGGTGCTGGTAGGCAGCCAAAAGAGCCACGTCGCTGCGGGAATTGCTGGCTTCGTGCTCGACCTTGCGCATGCGCTGGCGAGCCGAATTGGTCTCGTCGTCGATTTCCTTGACGCGCACCTTCAGCTCCATGACCTTGCGCTTGATTTCATCGCGGCGCGAGGTGCTGGCCTGGATTTGGGCTCGCCGCCGGGCGTGCTCCTGGGGCAATCGTCGCAGCTCGCGCTGGAGCCTAAAGATCTCGGTGTCGAGTTCTTGGAGGGATAAAAGGGCCTGTATGACCTCTTGCATGCGTTCCACGCTTCGCGCGCGAAGGGTGGAGGGTAAGTGTAGCGGAGTTGGACCGACAACTCAAAAACAGCGCGCTGGAATGACCCCTGGACGGATCCTAGATCGATCCTTAGGGGCCCGCGACCTTGCGGGCGAGGTGCCCCAAGACGGTTGGGAGCCGGCCGGCGGCTAGGAGCACTCCTGGCTCCTAGCATCCGTGCCCACTGGAAATACGAGCCGGCCCTAGTTGAGCGGGATCGAAGGATCCTCGTCGGGCACGACTACGCCGTCGATGAAGCTCGCCAGCTGGCGTGCCCGAATCGGGTGGCGCAACTTGCGCACGGCCTTGGCTTCGATCTGGCGCACCCGTTCGCGCGTCACGCGGAAAATGCGCCCGACTTCTTCCAGCGTGTAGGTGTAGCCATCGCCGATGCCGTAGCGCAGCTTGATGATCTCGCGCTCGCGGAACGTGAGCGTGCTGAGCACGTCCTCGATGCGTTCCTTGAGCATCTCGTGACCGGCCGCGAGCACCGGGCTTTCCGCCGACTCGTCCTCGATGAAGTCACCGAAGTAGCTGTCATCCGACTCGCCGATCGGACGATCGAGGGAAATCGGGTGCTTGCTGATCTTGATCACGCGCTTGGCTTCGTCCACCGAAATGCCCGTGGCCTCGGCCACTTCCTCCACCGAGGGCTCGCGGCCCTTGGCCTGCACCAGGCGCTTGGTGACGTTGCGCAGCTTGCTCATGGTTTCGATCATGTGCACCGGAATACGGATGGTGCGGGCCTGATCGGCAATCGAGCGCGTGATGGCTTGTCGAATCCACCAGGTGGCGTACGTCGAGAACTTGTAGCCGCGGCGGTACTCGTATTTTTCCACGGCCTTCATCAGTCCCGTGTTGCCTTCCTGGATCAAGTCCAAGAAAGACAGACCACGGTTGCGGTACTTCTTGGCGATCGAAACCACCAGGCGCAGGTTGCCGCTGGAAAGTTGGCGCTTGGCTTCTTCGTACTCGGCGTAGTGCAGTCGTACCTGGTCCAGCCGGCGCTTGAGCCGATCGACCGGTTCCATGGCCGCCTGTTCCATCAAGACCAAGCGCTCCTCGAGTTCCTTGACTTGCGCAGCGGGCTTGTTGGCGCTCTTGAGCGAAGCCACCTTGCGCTCGATCGCACGCGTCTCGCGGTAGTGGTGGTCGATCATTTCGATGTACGGGCGGAACTTCTTGACCTGAAGGTGGCACTCCTCGATCAAGATCACCAGTTTGCGGCGTAGCTCCTGAACGTTCTTTTGATGCTCCGAGCGCTTGGGCTTGGGTTGGCGCTTATCGAGCAGCGGCTTGTATTGGGTTTGGATCTGCTCCACCAGGCGCTTGATCGTGACCAAGTTCACCGGCAGTCGCTTTTGCAAGAAGGGCTTGCCCAAGGTCTCGACGATCTTGGGGTCGTCATCGGGCTTGGGATTGGGGTTGACCTTGAGCGTGCGGTCGAAGGCCAATTCTCCGCGGTCGACTTCTTCCAGCGTCTTGAGCGCGCTGGTCATGCATAGGCCCGACGCGACGCACTTCTTGCGAAAGCGCTTGCGCGTGATCTCGATGGTCTTGGCGAGGTGAATCTCCTGATCGCGGGTGAGCAAAGGAATCTCCCCCATCTGCGTCAGGTACATGCGCACCGGATCGTCGATGCGTTCGGGCAGGCTGCTGCGCGCGAGGCTCAAATCGGAGACGTCGTCCTCGGGCGGAGGCGCCGTCAAACTGGGCAGCTCGTCTTCCGAAGTGTCGTCGGCCTCGAGTTCGGCTTTGCCTCCATCGGGCTCTTCCCCGTCGTCGAGCACTTCGACGCCGGCATCTTCCAAGGACATGAACAAGGCGTCCATGCGCTCGGGAGGCACGAAGTGGTCCTCCAAGAGGCGGTTCATCTCGGAGTACGAGAGAAAGCCCTTCTTGCGGCCTTCCTCGATCAACAACTTCAGTGCATCGTCCAGTTTTTCAGACATGGGGTCCTCGCAGGGGGCGGGGGATTCTAGGTCAATGACGGTCCGTCTAGGAGTCTTTGTAGGAATGGTTCGTTGGCGCGGGCCGTGGAGGCGTTCACGAGCCCGGCCGGGTCGATCGAAGGGGCGTTCGCCAGGTCATTCGAAGGGCCAGCCGCGCGCTCAGGTGGCCTAGGGCGGTGCAAAGCCGCCTCCCCCCCAGTTGTGGCGCGGGGTGCCGCTCGGGGTTCTTGGGGCCTTCCCGGGGCGGCTTGGGCCGAAGGCGCGTCGGAAGGAGCGATCTTGAAACCGACGCTTGCCTTGCCGGCCAAGGGGGCCGCGCGCGGATGCAGGCGCACGAATTCTCGATGCAGTTCCGCCAGGCGCTCTGCGGCGTCGGCGTCTGCCTCCGGCGCGAGCTCCCGCTCGTCGGAAGGCGCCGCCTGCTCCCGCGCCAGAGTGTGGGCGATTGACTGGGCCAGTTCGCGAACGCTGGACAGGGCTTGGTCGCGCTCCAAGTAGGCCTGGGCGCCCTCGAACAAGTCCACGGGGCTCTCCGCTTGGTCGACCAGATCCAGCAGGCCGACCACTAGCTCGCGTTCCGGTGCGTCCGCGAGCTCGGCGAGTAGATCCCTTACGGACGCCGGTTCGCCCGTTTGCGAAGCCGCTGCTTGGCGCGCTAGCACCTCGCGCCAGGCGTCGAAAATCCTGGCCCAAGTCGGCACGCTGCATTCGGCAAGCCAGCGGCTGGCCCGCTCGAGTAGCTCGGGCTCGACCACAACGGCTGCCAGCATCTCGCGCCAAGCGCGCTCGCGAGCTTGGGCACGGCGCGCCTCCTGCGCGCTCATGGCGTAGGGCGTGCCCGGCACTTTGGCTGCGCGCTCGGTCTCGCGCGCGGCCGGCGCCGCGCCCACTGGGCCGCCACCTTGGCCGTGGGCAGTCTTCGCACGCGCCACGGGCCTTTGCTCCCCCGCCCGTTCGGCGCGCCTGCGCTCGGGCAAGCTCTCGAACTGGGCGCGCACGGAAGCCAAAGCGTAATTCGCGCGCACTGCGAACTCCGAGAGTCGCGCTTCTTGCGCCAAGGGTCTCGCCAAGCGCGCGATCAGCTCCAACGCGCGGTCGGCGGCGCCCATGCGCTGCGAGTCGGACAGTGCGTTCCAGCCTTCGAACAGGAAATCGAACCAAGGCAGCCCCCGTTCCAAGCGCGCTTGGAACGGCTCGCGTCCCTGCTCGAGCAGGAAATCACATGGGTCCTGGTTGGAGGCCAGGCGCACGACATCGATTTCCAAATCCAGCGGCAGCAAACCGTACAGCGCCTTGTAGGTAGCCTTGCGCCCGGCTTCGTCGCCGTCGAACACCAAACTCACCCGGCGCGCGCCCGTGCGCCGCACCAGTGCGGCGTGGTCGTCGGTGGTGGCCGTGCCCAGCACGGCGGCGACGTTTGGGATTCCTGTTTGGTGAGCGGCCATGACGTCCGTGTAGCCCTCGACCAAGATCAGGTGCCCCGTGCGGCGCACGGCGGCTAGCGCCAGGTCGAGTCCATAGATCAAACGACTTTTCTTGAACAACACCGTCTCGGGAGTGTTGACATATTTGGGCGCGTCGCCGACGTCGCGCAGCCGGCGCGCTCCAAAACCGACGGTGCGGCCCTGGATATCGCGCACAGGGAACGTCAAACGCTCGCGGAAGAAGTCGTAGGCCCCGCGCTCGCTTTGGCGCGCCAAGCCGGCCTCTTCCAGCACCGCCAGGGAAAGGCCCGCCTGGCGTGCCTTGTCGACCAGCTGCGTTCCTCCGGGTGCGTACCCCAGACCGAACTTGTGCCGAAGTTCCTCGGTAAGGCCGCGCGCGTCCAAGTACTCGCGGGCCTGGCTGCCGGCCTGATCCGCCAAGATGCGCTGGAAGAACCGTTCGGCGAGCGAGAGAGCCTCGTAGACGGCAGCAAAGCGTTGCTCGAATTGTCGCTCGCGGTCGCGCTTGGGGTCGGGCAGTTCGATGCCGGCGCGGGCGGCCAGGATTTCGACCGCTTCGCGAAAACCGGTGCCGGTCGAGCGTTCGACGAAGCCGATAACGTCTCCGCCGATGCCGCAGGCGCCGTAGCAACGCCAAGTGCCGCGGCGCGGATCGACCTTGAACGACGGCGTGCGCTCCTCGTGGAACGGACAGCAGGCCACCCACAACGCGCCTTGCCGCTTGAGCGCTGGCACGTACTCGCGCACCAATTCCTCGATTGGCAGGCGCAGCTTGAGCTGCTCGATCGCGTCTTTGAAGGAGGTGTCGATCACGAGGGACGGGAGCTGTCAGGAAACGAACGTGCTACGCGACTTAGGTCCATGCCTGTGCGCCAGTTCCTGGCGCGGCCGCCGGAGCCGGCGAGCAAGGACAGAAACGGAGCGTGCTTTGGGGGCAAAGCGCGCAAGGGGGCTGGCGAATAGGAATGAGGAGTTTGGACCAAGAGAAAACTACCCCGGCCGATGGCCACGGGTCGGACCTTGGGACCGACAAGCAATGTTTTCCTCCATGGTCTTTTTCCATGCACATCGCGTTTGCGGCAAGATCGCGTTCGCGGGCCATCGCGCTCGCGCCGCGGCCGCCCTCGGCGTGGTCGAAAGCGCGCAACGCCGCGGCCCTTGGCCTGGACGATCTGGCGGCTCGGAGCGTTCGCCACTGTAGGCCAAGATAGCGCGGCCACAAGCGTCCGATCCCGACAAATTTTCTTGCGCTGGAACGGGTTTTTTCTAGCTCGATTGGAGCGGAAATTGCACGTAGCGGCCGCAGGCCTCGGACAGGCGCACAAAGGCGGCTCTGGACAGGTCCTCGGGCCTGGCATCGGCGTCGATCCCGGCCTGGGCCAGCGCTTGGCTCGCCGGCTCCCTGCCGCCCACCAAGCCGGCCACTAGGCCCAAGAGCGCCTTGCGCCGCTGCCCGAAACAGTGACCTAGCAGCACGTCCAATCCAGTTCCCATTCCCAAGCCGCGCTCCGTATCCGGGCGCAATGCGGCGCGCAGGACCGCACTCTCGACGCGCGGCCTGGGCCAGAACACGTCGCTGCCTACGCGCCGCGCAA
>JAKFYL010000275.1 GCA_021730845.1 Planctomycetota bacterium
GCAGCGCGCTGGGATGCGCCAAGACCGCGCTGCTCACGGTGCTCGCTTGGCCGCCGGCTGCTTGGCTGGCCGCGCGCAAGCCAGCGGCCGACCAGGCCGATCGCAACAGGTCCGGCTCGTCCCACGCACTTCGCGCAGCGCCGCGTTGGCCGTTTGCTTGGCCACAAGTCGTGTTCCTGCTACTGGTCGTCGCAGCCGGCTTTTGGGCCGCGGACAGCTGGTTCGACTTTGCGCGCTACAAGCGTGTCGATCCCCTGTCGGGCATGCGGCACTTGGTGGTCACGGCCGGATACCAATTCGACCCCGTGCTGCTCGCTGCGGCCTTGTGCGGATTGTGGTGCGCTCAAGCACCCTCTGCCCAGCGCCACCGGCAAGTGGCCTGGGTGATCGCCGTTGCCGGATTGTCGGCCTTGGCTCTGGCCGGCCTGGCGCGCGTGGGGGCGCAGTACTTGTTCGCGCTCCTGCCATGGGTGTGCGCGCTGGCAAGTTTGGCGTGCCCGGAGTCCTGGAGCATGTGGCGCGCCTCTAGGCCCAAGGATCGCCGGGTGTCCCTCATTGGCGCGTGCTTGTGCGCCCTTGCCTTGCTACACGGCGCCTGGCTTTCTTGGGGCTACTTCCACCTGCGCCACGGCGACCGGCCGCGCTGGAAAGAGGCCTACCAATTCGTGCGCAATGCGCGAGGGAGCGGAGACTGGGTGTTCGGCATGCACGCGCCCGTCGGCGAGTACTACTTCGATCCGAGCGATCCCAAGGTGCGCTTGCAGCAACATGTCACACGCCTGGACAGTTTTTCGCCCTCGGGGCCCATGCTAGCCATGCGCCGCGCGCGTACGCTGTGGATGGTGATGCAGCCGGCCGACCTGGCCACCTGGAACTTTGCGGATCGCGAGAAGTTCGAGGAATTCCTGGGCAGCGAATGCGAGCGTGTACAGCGCCTGGAGGTACCGGGTACGCCGCGCGATTTGGCGCTGGAAGTGTGGCGCTGGCCGCGCAGTCCCTAGGAAATCGCGCCTACTCGTTGACGCGCCCGATGAATTCTCCGTCCTCGGTGCGCACCTTGACCGCATCGCCCACGGAGATGTGAATCGGGACCTTGATGCGCAAGCCGGTTTCCAGGACGGCTTCCTTCTTGACGCTCGTGGCCGTGTTTCCGCGCACCGCCTGCTCGGTTTCGGTCACGGTCAGCACCACGCTGGAAGGCAATTCGACCCCGATGGGATCGGTGCCATGGAAGGTGATCTCGCAGCTGGAGTTTTCCTTGACGTAGGCCATGCGGTCCCCGATCAATTCGCCGGCCACGTGGAATTGGTCGAACGTGGTCTGGTCCATGAACACGAAGTCGCCATTGGCTTCCTTGTAGAGGTATTCGCACTTCTTCTTGTCCAAGTAGGCCACTTCCAGCACGTCGCTGGACCCCAGGCGTCTTTGGCCGGCGGAACCGTTGGACAGGTTCTTGGTCTTGATGTGGATGATCGCTCGCAGATTGCCCGGAGTGTGGTGCGAGTATTCCGTGATCAAGAGCAGTTGGCCGTCTTGCTGCAAGACCATGCCCTTGCGGAGTTCGGTTGCGCGCATACCCATGGCTGATTCGTACGTTGGATCGGAGGTTGGGGCGAGGAAGTTGGTGGCGGGCTCGAAGCCGCGACCAACCGAGGGGCGCAGAGCGTAACGGCCCCTTCCTGGGGCGGCAATACGGGCCCAGCCCGAGAGCTGACGAACCAGGCTTAGAACACGCGCCGCTGACTGGATGCAGGTATCGAGAGCGCCTTGCGGTACTTGGTCACCGTTCGGCGCGCGATCTTGACGTGCGCGCGCTGCTCGAGCAAGTCGGCCAATTGATCGTCGGAAAGCGGGTTCTTGGGGTCTTCTTGGGCCACCAGGTCCGACAGGGTTTGCTGGATCGAAGCCTGGCTGGTCGGTTCGCCGCCGTCGGTGCTCGTGCCGCCGGTGAAGAAGTACTTGAGCGCAAACGTACCGCGCGGAGTCTGGGCATATTTGCCCGATACGGCGCGACTGACCGTGCTGATGTGGACGCCGACTTGGTCGGCCACTTCTTGCATGCGCATCGGTACCATGCCGGCGACTCCGCGCTCCACGAAGCCCTGCTGGCGTTCGAAAATGGCTTGGGCGATACGCAGCAAGGTGCTTTGCCGCTGGGCCACGGCTTCCAGGAACCAGCGCGCGGATTCCAGGCGTTTCTTGACCCACTCGCGCGCGCCATCGCCGCGTTGCGCTTGCTTGAGCAACTCGCGATAGGTGGGCGAAAGCGTCAAGGCCGGGACGCGTTCGCGATTCAGGCGCACCTCGGTCCGACCGTCGATTTCCTCGACGATCACGTCCGGCGTAATCGCGACCGCGCGATTCTCGCCGTAGTCGGCGGCCGGGCTGGGGTCGAGGGAACGGATCGTCTCCAAGGCTTCGTTGACCTCGGACATGCTCGCACCGGTGGCCTTGGCGATGCGCGGCAAGCGGTTGGTGACGATGTCGTCCAAATGCTCCGAGACCATGCGCCAGACCAGATCCGGCGCATCGCCCGGCGGGCCCAATTGCAAGAGCAAGCTTTCGCGCAAATCCCGTGCGCCCAGGGCCGGGTGTGTCGAGCGCCGCAGAGTCGCCAGCACGGCCTCGACTTCCTCGCGGGTCGTGTGCGGGGTTTCGCAATCCTTCGCGATTTCGTCCAGGGACTGACTCAAGTATCCGCGTTGGTCCAGGCTGAAAATCAACTGCTCGGCGATGGCGTGCTCGCGCGCATCCAAGTCCAGCAACGCCAGTTCGTCGAGCAGGACCCCGGCCGTGCTCTTGGGCAGGCTGGGCGTGTTCTGCATCGCTTCGAGCTTGCGATCGGCATCACCGTCGAAGGACGTGCGCGACGGTTCCTGGTTGCGCCGATCCCGGTCCAGGGCCTCGAGCTCGGCCAACGCATTCTCCGCCGCCGATTGCGCGGCGCCGTCCGCGGGACCCTCGCCAGCACCCTCCTCGCTGGCGCCGTCCTTCAATTCGAGGAACGGATTCTCGGTCAGCTCCTGCTCGATCCGCTCCTCCAAATCGGCAGCCGATAGCTGCAGGATCTGCATCGCCTGGATCATTTGGGGCGACTGGAGCAGGCGCTGCTCCATGCGCGCGGATTGGTGCAAACCGAGTTTCATGCCAGAAAGCGTTGTAGCGCGCCTTCACCAAGGAGTATAGAACCGATCCGGGCCAAAGGGACCGAAATGGTCCCAGCTAGGGCCTGCCGCACAAGATTCCATGGACCAAAGCCAAAGCCCCAAGTGGAGTTTGCAGATCGTCGGTCCCGGGCACCGGCAGCGCTGGCCGCTAGCCCCAGGCGCGAGCCTCGCCCTGGGCGAGCTGACGCTCGAGGTACAAGACGACGCGGCCGCACAGGGGGCCGGACAAGGCTCGCCGCGCAACACTGCCCGGCTCGAAGCGTTACCAAGCCCCGCGTCGCAGTCCGCCCGGGACCCCAAACAAGTCGAGTTCGGAGCCCTGCCCATTGCCTGGACGCGCCTGAGGGCTGGACTGATGTTCCATTTCGGCGCCGCGGATCCAGCCGCAGCCAAGCGCTGGCAGCAAGCGGTACTGGACAAACAATTCGACGCGGACCGCTGCGCCAGGGAACTCCAAGGAGAGCGCGTGTGGAACGATCACGACCCGCGTGTGGTGGAGAAGAGCGGCACTCTGTTGCGGGATTGGCTCATGGCGCCCTACGGCAGGGGGCTTAGGCGCGGAGTTCGGCGCATGAAACAAGCCGCTGCCGGAGGGCTCGCCTTTGTCGTGGTGCAGTTCCTCGTTGCGGGAATGTTCCTCTTGCTGCTCGCAATGGCCTTGGTCGTGGGACGCCTGCGCTTTGGATTCAGCGCCGATGCGTGGGTGGACCGCATCCTGAGTCAATTTGGGCACTAACCGCGCGCGGGTGGGGGCGAAGGCCATCGAAACGGCTGTAGCGAAAGCCTAGGATCCGTCGAAAACCAGCTTGCTTGCCTGCGGCCCCTTTGGGACCTTGCAGCGCACCTGCGCCAGACCCACACGAGACCATGTCGGAGTTCAAGACCTCATCAGCATCGGAATCAGACCCCGGGGTCTTTTCCCTCTCGCAGATCATGCACGTCATGCGCGTGGAGTTCAGCCGCGCGCAGCGCTACGGCTACCCGCTGACCTGTTTGCTCATCGGCGTCGATCGCTTGGGGCAGCTGCGCGATCTATACGGCTATGACTCCAAGGAGGCCATCGTCGACGAGATCATTGCCTTGCTGCGGCAGGAGACGCGCACCTGCGATTTCCTGGGGCGCATGATGAACGACCGTTTGTTGGCGGTGGTTCCACACACCGGCGCCGAAGGGGCGCGGGTGCTCGCCGAGCGCTTGCTGGCGGGAGTGCGCGGCTTGCATTTCGAGAGCGACGGCCGGCAGATCCCGATCACGATCGCCATTGGCGCGGCGCACAATGCCGAAGGCAAGACCCTGTTCTTCGATGACATCGTCAGCGCGGCCGAAGGCGCCTTGACCGAAGCCATCGCCGGCGGGGGAGATCGATTCCTGATGCGTGACCCGGGCGCGGCGGTGCGCTAGCTACCTAGTTCACGGCCTGCGCGCCCTTGGACCGTGGCGGCATGCGCATACTTCTAGCCGAAGACGAACCCGGGATCGGAATCACCCTGCGCGACGCTCTGCAAGCCGCCGGGCACGAGGTCCTGTGGTGCCAGGACGTACCCAGCGCGCTGGAGGCGCTGGAGCGCTTCGTTCCCGAGACGCTACTCACCGATGTGCGCATGCCCGGAGGTAGCGGCATGCAACTGTTGACGCGCTCGATCGAGCTCGACGCGACGCGGCCGGTGGTGATCATGACCGCCTTTGGGACCATCGATCAAGCCGTGGAGGCCATGCGCGTGGGGGCCTACACCTACCTGCAAAAGCCGTTTCACAACCAGACCATCGTCGTGCTCATGCAAAAGCTCGCCGAACACTGCGCCTTGCGCAGGGAGCGCGGCGAACTGGAGCGCGCCAACCAGGCCCTGCGCGAGGAATTGCGCTCGCGCACGGCATTCGACGGGTTCGTCGGGCACTGTCCGGCGATGCAAGCGGTGTTCGCGCGCATCCGCACGGTAGCGCCGCTGGATACCACCGTGCTCATCGAGGGCGAAAGTGGCACTGGCAAGGAGGTCGTGGCGCGCGCGTTGCACGAAGCCTCGGGCCGTGCGCGGGGACCGTTCGTGCCGCTGTCCTGTGCGGCGCTGCCGGAGTCTTTGCTGGAGGACGAATTGTTCGGGCACGAGCGCGGCGCTTTCACCGATGCGCGCACCGAACGCAAAGGGCGGTTCGAGATGGCCGACGGCGGCACGCTGTTCTTGGACGACATCGACGACATGCCGCTGGCCGTGCAGGTCAAGCTGCTGCGGGTCTTGCAGGAACGCACGATCGAACGTGTGGGCAGCGAGCGCTCGCGCAAGATCGACATTCGCGTGGTCGCGGCCACCAAGAAGCCGCTACTGGAACTGGTAGCGTCCAATACGTTTCGCAACGACTTGTACTACCGCATCAACGTCGTGCCGATCCAGCTGCCGCCGTTGCGCCAGCGCCCCGGCGACGTGGGCGTGCTGCTGGCGCACATGCTCGAGCGGCAAGGCACGGGGCGGCGCTACACGGTCAGCGCTGCCACGCTGGCTGCCTTGGAGCGCTACCCCTGGCCGGGCAATGTGCGCGAACTCGAGAACGCCGTGCAGCGCGCCGTGGCCCTGGCGGGGGAGTCGCGCGAACTGGCGCTGGCCGACTTGATCCCCCTGGACGCCCGCTGGCGCGGCGCCGTCGAAGTCCAGGATTCCGTGCGCGGGCTGCGGGAAGTCGTGCGCCAGGCGGAAATC
>JAKFYL010000127.1 GCA_021730845.1 Planctomycetota bacterium
AGACAGATGCAGGGCCGTGCAAACCCGGGCGCACGCCGGGGCCGAGCAAGAACACCGGCCCGGCCCAACCGTGGTCGGTGCC
Source organism: Planctomycetota bacterium (assembly GCA_021730845.1). Taxonomy (GTDB): domain Bacteria; phylum Planctomycetota; class UBA1135; order UBA1135; genus JAKFYL01. Next base: position 83 of record JAKFYL010000127.1, read on the forward strand.
CCGCGAGCCGTTTTCTTGCACGCGCCGACCGAATTCCGAAAAGACGAGCGAAAGCACGCTCTGTTCCACGCCTGCAGCGCGCAGGTCGCGCTGGAATGCGTCCATGGCTGGGCCGAGTTGTTCGAGCAAGAGCCGGTGCGCATGCACTTGGCGCGCGTGCGTGTCGAAACCGGAGAGCTCCACATGGAAGATCCGTGCTCCCAAGCCGCTTTCGATCCAGCGCGCGATCCACTGCAGCCGGCGCGCGAGGGCGCTACCCGGGTACTGCACATGGGGTTTGGATTGGGCGCTCACTAGCATGCGCTCCGCCAGGGAGTAGCTCGCCTTGGCGGTTTCGCGCAGGTAGGCGAGTTCGCCGCGGGCTTCGCCGCGCTCCAAGAGCTCGGCCCTGGCGCGGGCCAGATGCTGCGTGCTTGCGGCCAGGCCCAGGGATCTGGGATCGTCCACGGACGGAATCAGCGCTCGTTCGCTGCGCAAGGACAAGGGCAGCATGCCGCCGCCCACGTTCATCGCCACCAGGGAACGCAAGCCACCCGCCTCGTCCGCCGTACAGCGGTCGGCCAAGCGCCCCAGCCAACCCGTGAAGCGCTTGGATGCCGGCGTGCCGGGAGCTTTGCACTCGGCCGTGTGCCAGCTGTCCATGGATTCGAAGTGGGACCGATTGGGCTCAGGCAAGCCCACTGAGCGCACGATGGCCATGGCTCCGCGCTCGTATAGTTCGCGCCAGGAAGAAAGCGCTGGGTGCAATCCGTGGTCGTCGTCTAGACGCACCAGTTCTCCGGGCGGCAAGGCCAGGCTGGGCCGCGCGCGGAAGTAGACGTCCTGTCGCAAGGGGACCAAGCAATTGAGACCGTCGTTGCCTCCCGTCAGTTGCACCACCACCAGGCAGCGCTCGCGAGCGTTCGTCGTCTGGCGGAGAGGTTGCGCTTGGGCTAGGCGCAGCCCACCGGCGTAGGAAAAGCCGGCCGCCACTTGGGCACCGTGAATCAGCAATGACCTGCGTGTGATCTGCATGGCTTGGGAGGCGCATCAAGTAAGTTGGAATTCCGGCGACGTCAGCGCCAGCGTGGCCACGTCCTTGCGAGCGCGCGCGTTCGAAGTCGCGTCATGCGCGGCGGCCGTGCATGGCTGCAAGGCTCCTTCCGCGCTCGATTGAGCTTCGCTGTCGCCGAGCAATGCAGCTACTAGGTTCTTGGCCACGGCCTCCCGCGCCGCGTCCTCGCCGCCCGCAATCGGAGCAAGATCGCAGCGCAATGAGTCTTTGGACGAACCGTCGGCGCTGGCCAGTTCCGCCAAGAAATTGTGCCTAGCGATCCAGCTCGCCGTGTCGATCCACGCGCGCCCGCCATCCCAGCCCTTGACCGTCGGCGGCCGAAACAGGGCCTGTCCCATGCTTGCGGCAGCGCGCGCTGCTCGGTCGGGAGCCATCTTGGCCTCCAAGATGCGCACGCTGCGAACGATCAATTCGACTGGAGCGGCAATGCGCGATTTCCTGGCCTGCGGCGAGAAAAACAGTCGGCTCGAAAGCAGGACGCGCAGCGTCTCGTCGATGCGCCACTGCGCCTGCACCAAGACGCGCGCCAAGCTCTCGCAGGCGGCCTCGTCCACTGGTAGCGCAACGAATTCGCGCAGCAGTCGACCGGCGACGTGCCGAGCGCAGGCTGGCTGTTCGAGCACGATAGCAACGGCCTTTGCGCCGTCGAACGAGCCCCGCCGCCCGAGGAAGGCCTTCGTTCCCTGGTCGTGCTGCTCGGCCACGAATTCGAACTGGCGTCCCTTGACGCTCCAGCCAGTGAAGCAGCGCGCCAATTCGCGAATGTCGTTTTCGTCGTAGTTGCCTATTCCAAGCGCGAACAACTCCAGGAGTTCGCGCGCGAAATTCTCGTTGGGCTCGCCTACGCGATTGTGCACGCCGTCCAGCCAGATCAACATCGCCGGGTCGCGCGCGATCGAATGCACCAATTGGCGAAAGTCACCCCGGGCACCTTGGCGCAACAGTTCGCTTTGGGCGTGCATCGCGCGCGGGTCGTTCACCTTGTCGTTGGACGTGGCGAAGTGTCCGTGCCACAGCAACCACAGGCGATCCCCGAGCGGGTCCTGTGCGGACAACAGGCGCGCCATCCACCAACCCGCCAGCGCATCGATGCTCCCGCGCGCCAGCACGTGCTCGACAGGCATATCCGTCGCATGGGCGCTGGGAGTCGGGTGAATCAGTGCCTCGAGCGTGGCCGCCAGTCCGCGGTCCACCGCGGCGGCGATTTCGGAGCGCGACGGTCCGATTCCAGCCCGAACCAAGAGGTGGCGCGCCGCATCGCGGTCCCAGGGGCCGTCGACTCCAGGGGTCCAGGGCGTTAACGGATCGGCATTCATCGCATGCCGTCCTTGCCCACACCCGCGCGGGGCCATGCCAGGCTCAGTGTCAGCTCCAGCCCATCGGAGTTCGGACGACGAGAACTCCACTCGACCGTGCTCAAGAAGCGCAGCAGCTCCACACCGAGTTCGAAATCGGCACGAGCTTGCTCCTCGGACTTGCCCTGCTCCAGGACCGCTTGCATGACCAGCGGCCCTCGCGCGCGCTCGAACGCTTTCGCCAAGAGGTGCGTGCGCACTTGGAGTTGCTCGTCGTTCGAACTGCGCTGCGCGCTGCCTGCCGCCACTGGCGCACCCGCATCTTTCGCGAGCTCCAGAGCCAGTGCCTCGACCAGCGAACGATGCGTCCCGAGTACGAAGTTGCGACCGACCCGCGCGCACGCGGGCTCGAGGTTGTAGCGCAGATCGACCGCGCCGGGATCGGCGGGCAAGGGGAAGCGGGCCGTAGTCATTTGCACGTTGCCGACGAGCGCGAGTTCGAGCATCAGCATGTCATGGCCTTGCTGCGCACGCTCGACGCCGGCGATGCCCACTAGGCTTTGGAAAGCGGATTGGAGCTGGCCGCCCAGCAGTTCGGCCTTTTCGGGGTCGAGTTGGAAGATGGCTGCCGCCGCCGGCAGAGGCAGGCTGGGCGTGGCCCCGGCGCGAAACTGCTGCTCGCGCACCACCAGCGTCACATGCGGAGACACGTAGGGAAGCAGGGAGCGCGACACGTCGTCGCCAGCGAAAAACAGCGCGGATGTCGAAATCGCGTTGGCGAATTCGGGCAAATGCTCGGCGGAAAACAGTTCCGAACGGTTGTCCACGAGCTTGGAAAAGTCCCGGTAGACAACGCCGCCCGCCAGATCGAGGTTCGAAGCGGCAAGTGCCGGCTTGGACGACGATTCAGCCGCGGGTAGCAACAGCGTTTGCGGACCTTCCGGCAGGCCGAGGGCCGTTGCGCGCAGGTCGAACCGGCTCCCTTGGAGCACAAAATCCAAGGTCAACACTCGTCCGCTGCCGATTAGCCCCAGCATTGGTCCGAGCAGAAACTGAACCCCCGGCTCGCGTCCCATGTGGCGCAGCTGCGCCCACTGATCCACGCCTTCCGAAAGCGTATGCACACGCTCCATGTCGATCCAAAGGCGCAGCGCCGATTCTTGGTCGGCTGCATAACGCAAGGCGAAGGTCGAGTCCGGCGCCTGCGCGTCGCCAGCAGGCGGCGTGTCCTGGAGTTGGGCCGCGTCCAGGATGCGTTCCACGAGTGCGGGGTTGTTCGAAGCCACCAGCAGGCCTGCTTGCCTGGCGAATGCAAACTCGTCGAAGCTCCACAGTTGCGCGTCCCCGCGTTGGCGGGCCATGCGCTGCAAGAGCTTGGGCCAACCCGCATGCTGGGTGCCTAGCTCAAACACGCGCTGTACGGCAGACTCCACGGAATCGGCGTTGGAACCGCGCAACAGCAGTAGGGTTTGGTTCTTTTCTTTTGCGCCGGGCCCAATCGAGAGCACGAATCCAAGATCACACAGTTCGCTGAGCGCGTGGAGAGCGTTCGACCCCCAATAGGCATCGGCATACTCCAAGAGTTCGGCGATCGATGCACCTTGTCGCTTGGCGATGAGCGGCATGAGCGGCGAGGACTCGAGCGCACGCACCAATCCGTGGCTTTGGCCTTGGCGCAGGATCTGGCTCAGTGCCGGTCCCTCGAGAACGACCCCGTGCTCGGAAGGGACCAAGCCGAGGAGCGCAGCGGATGCCGGGGCCCGGCTCGGGCTAGCCGTCACTTGCGGTGTGCCGGTGGGGGCCCCGGGCGGATCGAATCGAGGCGCGAGGACACACACAAGTCCGGCCAAGACGCAAGGCAGTGCAAGAAAGTTGTTCATGTTGGGTTTGGACCGATCCTCAGCGGATGCTCCGCAAAGCTGTGCGCCCACCCGGCGGTTCGTGAAAGCCCCGGTTCGCGAGGCGGCCGGATTCTTGCAGGCTACCGAGCACCCCGTGGGCATCTCTTTCGGCATGCCTTTCGGGCGTGCCGCGGGCACAATGGTCGCCCTGCCCGCGCTCCCCTAACGCGCTGGCCAAGTCCGTTACGCGCAGTCCTCTAACCAAGTTTTCCTATCGCCGCGCATGAACGCCCGCCTCCTGATTCGATTGCTGGCCGTGCCGATCGCATGGAGCACGGCGTTGGTTCACGCCGCCCAAGCCCCGGCGCGGCCCGAGTTGTACGTCGTTCGCAACGTAAAGCTCGGACTTGCTCCCGATGCGCGCGCCGTCGATTTGGTGCTGCGCGACGGCCGTATCGAAGGTGTCGGTGATCCCGGGGCGCAACTGCCTTCAGGCGCCCGATTCGTAGAGGGACAGGGCTTGATCGCGGTTCCTGCGTTCGTCGACGCGTTCACCAGCGCGGGTTGCCCGGCCAGCGAACCCAAGGCCGAACGCGATATTCCCGTGCCGACCCAGTCCGACACGGCGATCGACATGCGCGCAGCGAATCGCAAGGGGCTGCAGCCGGCGTTTCGGGCCGCAATGATGCTGGACTTGGCCAAGGACAAAGCCAAGGCGTACCGCGAATCGGGCTTCGGAGCCTTGCTTTCAGCGCCGACGGGACAAGTGCTCAGCGGCACGAGCTGCCTGGTGGTGGCGCGCGACGCAGCTGCCCGCGAAGCGATCCTGCGCGCCGATGTGTTTCAGCACGCAGCCTTTCAGGCCAGCGGTCCCGGCTATCCCTCCACGCTCATGGGCTACGTCGCTCACTTGCGCCAATACCTCTTGGACGTGCAGCATCATCGCCAAGCCGTGCAGCGCGAAGAGCTCGGGCGTCCAGGTCCAAGACCGCCCTTCGATCCCGACTTGGAGGCCGGGTTTCCGCTCGTCGCGGGCGAGCGCCGTTTGGCGGCCCACGCCCAGCGCTGGACAGACATCCAGCGCTGGCTCGACTTGGGCCGCGAGTTCGGCCCCAAACTCGTGATCACGGGTGGCAAGGAGGCCTATCGCGCCATCGACCGCCTGCAAGTGAATTCGACCCCGGTGATTCTGGTGTTGGATTGGGGCGAGGAGCCGGAAGACCCGAACAAGAAGGGCAAGAGTCCCGACAGCAAGCCCGCGGAGAAAGCCCCCGAGGACGCCCCCAAAGAAGCTGCGGTCGAAGCCCCCGTCGAAGCCAAGCAGGATGCGCCAGCGGCGCAGCCTGAGGCTGCCACCAAGTCCGCGGCGGAGGCCGCGCCGGAAACAAAACCCGCGGCGCCCTACCAGGAGCCCTTGGCCGTGCGGACGGAGCGACGCCGGCTATGGGAAGAATCGCGCGACTGTGCCCTGCGTTTGCAAGCTGGCGGCGTGCGCTTTGCTTTTGGAACGGCAGGCGGAACTCCCGCGGAGCTGCTCAAGCGCGTGCGGACGCTCGTCGAAGTCG
>JAKFYL010000163.1 GCA_021730845.1 Planctomycetota bacterium
CAGGAACCGGATGCTTGGCTGAGCGCGGATCAGTGGCGCGCGCGCAACGCGTTGCCGGTGAAGGCGCCGTGAAGCGCATTCGCGTGGGGCTATCCACCTGCCCCAACGACACCTACGCCTTCGCTGCCTTGCTCGACGGGCGCGTCGAATGCGAAGGCATCGAATGCGAATTCGTGCTGGACGACGTCGAACAACTCAACCAGCGCTTGGACGCAGGCGAGCTCGACGCCAGCAAGGCCAGTTTCGCGCTTTGGCTGGCGCGCGCCCAGCGCTTTGCCTTGCTGCCGGTGGGCTCGGCGCTGGGATTTGGCGTGGGACCGCTGCTTTTGAAGGCGCGCACGCTGCGCACGGAATCGGCGCGCGGATTGACCCTGTGCCCCGGCCGATGGACCACGGCCGCGCTGCTGCATCGCATGCTGCTAGGCGGCGAGCGTGAACCCGAGCAAGTGCGCTTCTCGGACATCCTTCCGCGCCTGGAGCAGGGCAGCGCGCAATTTGGCGTGTGCATCCACGAAGCGCGCTTCACCTGGCGCGATCATGGCGTCGATTTCGTGCTGGACCTTGGGCAGCGTTGGGAGGAACGAACGCATGGTCCATTGCCGCTGGGCGGCGTGCTCGTACGCCGCGATCTGGACCCGGATGTGCAGCAGAGACTGGCGCGCGCCGTCGCGTCCTCGCTCGCCCTAGCCGATGCGCAGCCGGACCTGGCGCTTCCAACCATGCGCCTGTGGGCGCAAGAGCCGGACGAGCGGGCTCTGTGGGCCCATGTGAACACGTACGTGGGACCGCAAACCCGCGGACTGGACCAAGTCGGACGCAGGGCTCTTGGGGAACTGGCTCGAAGAGCGGCAGCGCTGGGCCAAGGAGCCAGGCCGGAGGATTTGCTCGTCGTGCGCATGGACGCTCCGCCCACTGCGCCTTGGCAGACTCTGGATTCGGCCTAGCCCTTGGCCTGCCCGGCGGGATCGAGCGAAGCCCGAATCCTTCGAGGCGCCCGTGCGGGCGACTGGCTCGCGCGCACGCGGACGGCTACTTGGGTGCGCCGCCGGCGTCGCGCAGCTCCAGCATTTCCTTGCGGATTTCCTGGGCCAGGTTCTTGACGTCCTGCATCGTTTGGCGCACGCGGGTGCAAGCGGCCTTGTTGCCAGCCTTGGCCTTGTCTACGTCCTCGCGGGCGGATTCGACGGTCTGGACCAGTTTCATGAAATTGACGGTCATGGGCGCTTCCTTAAGGTGGCAATTCGGCCGGCACGAGTGCGCCGCCCGGTGTTCAAACCCTTCACATTGGGCAGGGAAGCCGGCCCCGTCCCGCCGATGCGGGCCGTGTGACCAAAAGCCGGGCTTCTCCACCCCCGGGGTGGCCCTCGCGGGCCTTTCGGGGGCCCTTGTAGACCCTATTCGGCCCAAGAAGGCAAGTTTTCAGGCCCTTCCGCGGCCTCGAGAACGCCCATGGGGTCCAGCCTTAGGGCCGGTACATGGATCATAAGCTCATTCAACGTAAGCACTTAAGAACGATTGTCGAGCCCTAGGTCCAGGACCCGCTGCCAATGCGCCTCCGATACGGGCTGCACGCTCAAACGGCTGCCCTTCTGCAGCAACAACATCCCATCGAGCCCGGGATCGGTTTTCATGCTTCCAAGGCTCACCAAGCGCGGCAACTTGCGCGTGGCCTGCAAGTCGACGCACACCCAGCGCGGATCGGCCGGCGAGCTGGCCGGATCGGCGTGCACATGCCCTGCTTGGAACTGCGTTGGGTCTGCGTACGCCTCGCGCACGACGCGCGCCAGGCCCACCACGCCGGTTTCTTCGCAGCTGGAGTGGTACACCAAGACCTGGTCACCCTTGCGCATTTGATCGCGCAAGTAGTTGCGCGCCTGGTAGTTGCGTACCCCGTCCCAGGCGGTGGTGCGCTTGGGCGCGCGCCACAAGTCGTCGAAGGAAAAGACCTCCGGCTCGGTCTTCACTAGCCAGTATTGTGGCGACATCGCTGTATTGGGCGCGAGGCAAATGGCGGGAGCGCATGGGAATCGAACCCACCGGTCCCGCTGTTCACGGAACCCAACCGGCTTTGAAGGCCGGGCAGCACACCAGCACCGATCCGCTCCCGGACGGCGTCCTCGCCTGGAGCAGAGTCAACCAAACTGGGCCACCTAAGCGCAACCGCGTTGGTCCTGGGGCCCCATGGGCTACAGCGGCGCCGGTTCGAGTCGGCCCGGAGCACCGCTATCTCCATCGCGCGGCAATCCTCCCGCGCTGCGCCGCCAGCGCGGGGGCGCGCCGGGCCTTTGGGGATCGCCTCCGACAATCCCCGCGACGAAGGGGACACCTCCCGGGCGCGAGGCGAAATCCGCGGGCAAGCCGGCGCGCAAACCGCGCGCGCCCCAGTATTCCACCCCATCGAGCAAGACCACGAGGCGCGCGGCCAGGAGTCCTGCGTCATTCTCGATGCTCACAAGGAGCTCGTCCTTGGAGCGCGCCAGGATCACGCTCGCGGGTGGATCGCTGGCGGATTCGCGCAGCAGCGAAAGGCGCAGCGGCGCGCCGGCCACGCGGGTGCGCCGCACGCGCGCCAATTCGTGGTCCATGCACAAGCGCTCCGCGGGTCGACCCGGGCCTTTTTGCCAAGACAGCTCCACGACCAATCGCGGATCGCCGCCGGGACTCCAACTGCCACCGCCCAAAAACAGATCGAACTCGATCGATTCGCCGACTTCCAACGCGCGCGCGACAGGCACAGCGCCGACTTGAAACGTTCCGCGACGCGTTTGCACCGAGAATTGCGCGCGCACGGCGAAGGGCCACGGGTTGCTCGCTCGCGCGCGCACGTTCCAGCGTCCTGTCCAGTCCGGCATCTGCCCTGGCGCCTGTCCCGCAAAACCGCCTGCAGGCTCACTGCAGGCGACGTCCAAGGCGTCCACTTCCAGCGGCCAACGCGGGTCGCTGCCGGCGCCCAGGGCGAACATGGCGCGCGCAGCCATGGCGCGCTCGGGCTCCTTGGTCGTGAAGGCGTGCAATCCGACTTGGCACGCCAGCAGCATTTCCTCGGGCGATTCGAGCGCCAGCGCCCAGCGTTCGAATGGCAAGGACACAGACTCTTGGGCCGCATCGCGCCACTGGTTCAAGGGCGCGGCGAGGGCGGCGAAGCGCTCTTGGCGCGCGATCTCCAGCACGCGCGGCGTGATCCGGTCGACGATCCACAGCGCCGAAAGTCCCAGCGCGCTGGCTCGCGCGAGCGTATTCTGGCGCGGCGAAGCCACGCGCACGCTCAGTTTGGCAGCGGATTGGTGGAGTTCGCTCGCTAGGGCCTCCACCAAGTCGTCCTCACGCAGCAAGATCACGTGCTGCGCACGCACATGAATTGGCTGACTCGCCAGGGCGAGCACTTCCTCGAGCCGCGGCACCCGCTGGCCGGCAAATTTGCGATGAAAGCTCGCACCAACGTCGAAGCCAGCAAGTTCCGCCCAGCCCATGCTGCGAGCGAGTCCTGGCATCCCGGCCGTGCGTTCGAGGCTGGCATCCGCCAAAACGATGCGTTCGCCGGTTGCGTTGGCGCGCAAGTCGTAAGCAAGCCCGTCCAGGCCCAGCTCCAGGCCCGCGCGAAATCCAGCCAGCGTATTCTCGGGTGCGCTGCGCGGCACCCCGCGCTGTCCCAAGATCCAAGGTGGCCCGGAAACCGCGCGGCCGCCCTCGCCGATGCCTAGCTCGCCCAGTGTCATGCGAAAGGCCAGTTTGTCCCATGAGCCGGAGCGAAGCGAGCTCGCGAGTCGCTATCCTCTGCACGCCTTGGAACCGAGCATCATAGAACCGCCCCCGCGCGCGAGCCACCTTGGACAGGCCGCGCCGCTCGGAAGCGAAATGCGCGCGATCGACGATCGCCGCTTTCACGCGCTGTGCCTGGGGATTGCCGGAGGCACCATTGTGCTCCTGGCCGCGTTCCTTTGGCGCAACGGGATGGATGCTTTTTGGAGCCTAGCCTGGGCGGCGCCGACCGTGTTTTTTAGCAAGCTGACCATCTTCAGCGGGGCCGCCGAGCAAGTCTCCTTCAGTCCTTGGAGCTTGGGCTTGCTCGCCTGGGTGCTGGACCTGCTAGCCAGCGCGTTGCTCCTGACGGGAGTCAAGGGGCTGGACAGCTTGCCGGTCATGGGTCCGGCAATCGTGCAAGCGCGTGGCCGCGCCGGGCAAGCGCTGCACACGTATCCCGGCCTGCGGCGCTTGGCGATCTGGGGCATTTTTGCGTTTGTCTTCGCGCCCTTGCCGGGTTCGGGGTCAGTCGTGGGCACGCTGATCTCGCAAATCATCGGCCTGTCGCGCGCGACCACCTTGCTCGCCGTCGGCTCGGGCGCAGGCGTGGCGGTGCTGGCCTATGCTTGGCTAGCGGATCGCATCGGAGAGCACGGCCGGGAATTGATCGAAAGTCCCGAGACCGTCGCCGCCATCGCCTTGGGCGGCATCCTGGCCGGCTACTTGGCGCTGCGCTACATCAAGCACGTGCTGAGCCAGGCCTAGCGCAAGCAGCTGGAAGCGTTCCTCACACGATTTCGATCGTGTGCGCACCACGCCCTAGGGCGCGACCGATGGCGTGCACGGCCACGGCGCGCGCGGCCAGTTCGCGCTCCAAACTCGCTGCAGCCGCGGCAGCAATGGCGATCAACAAACCGCCCGAAGTCTCGGCGTCGAACAGCAAGTTAACCAAAGCATCTTCCACGCCGCCGGCGATGCCAACCTCGCTCGCAAGATGCGTGCGTCCGCGCTTGGCACCGCCAGAGTTCAGACCCTTGCGCGAAAGGTCGAGCGCGGCCTCGAACAACGGCACGCTGCCGGCCTTGATTTCCAGCGTCACGCCGCTGGCGACGGCCAGGTTGCGCGCGTGGCCCACGAGCCCAAAGCCGGTGATATCGGTGCACGCACGCGCGCCCGCGGCGAGCATGGCGTGGGCAGCGGCCTGATTGAGCGTGGCCATTTGCCGCGCCGCGCGCTGCATGCTGGACCATTCGACATGCCCCTTCTTGGCGGCGGTCGTGTAACTGCCCATCCCGATGGGTTTGGTCAGGTACAACAGATCGCCTTGGCGCACCTGGGAATTGGCCGTCATGCGCGCCGGGTCGACCGTGCCCGTGACGGCGAAACCAAATTGGATTTCGCCCTGCACGGTGTGGCCGCCGGCCAGCAGGGCACCGGCTTCGCGCAATTTGGCGTTGCCGGCCTTCTGAATGTCCGCGATCCAGCTACTAGGAAAATCGCGCGGGAACGAAGCCAAGGTCAGCGCGCAGATCGGCTTGCCGCCCATGGCGTAGACATCCGACAGCGCATTGGCTGCGGCAATCTCGCCGTACAGCACGGGATCGTCGACGACCGGCGGGAAGAAATCGGCTGTCTGCACCAGTGCCAAGCTCACGCCGCTTGGCAAGCCTTCGGCCTGCCCCAGGAGTACGACGCCTGCGTCGTCCAGGGTTTGGGGTCCGACAAGCAGCCGCGGATCCGGTTCGAGCTGGAGGTCGCGCAGAACCTGCGCGAGATGCCCTTGGGGCATCTTGCCAGCTCACCCGGCGCAGTCGGCGTAGTCGACCAGACGTTTGGTGGGGTTCTGACTCATGGGACGATGAGGATAGTCCAGAACTACTCCGGATCGAGCTAGAATGCTCCAGTCCCCGTCCAAACACCCCCATCGACCGTGAGCCCCGCATGCGCCTGGATCAAGTCCGCCGAAGCAAGAACGTAGAAGACCGCCGCGCCGGTGGCGGCGGCCGTATGCCGATTCCCGGAGGTATGGCAGGACTCGGCGGCGGCGGGCTGATCTTGCTGCTCATCATCGTCTTGCTCGGTGGC
>JAKFYL010000228.1 GCA_021730845.1 Planctomycetota bacterium
GCCCACTCCAGCACCGTGGCGCGCGAGTGCGTGTTATTTGGAAATTTTTCCCAATCCAACGGCCCTGGCGGCTGCGGTGGAGCGGGCGCAACTGGTGCAACACTCGAACACTGCGTCTTGGTGGGGAACTCCTTGGAGGGTGTGGCTCCTCCCTACCCAGGCGCGGCGGCCTCGAATTGCATCCTGCGCAATTGCATCGTGTGGGACAACTCCAGTGCGAATGCTTCGTCCATTTTAGATGCCCTGTGCGCGGTCAGCTACAGTGACGTTCAAGGTGGCTTTGCGGGTCAAGGCAATCTGAACCTGAACCCACAGTTCTGGAACGCGGCCGCAACGGATTTCCATTTGCAAGCCAGCTCTCCGTGCATCAACGCGGGCAATCCGACCGATCCACTGGATCCGGACGGTTCGATCACGGATATGGGGGCGTACACGTTCTCCGCTAATTACGCCGGTAGTGCCAGCGTGTTCTGCACGGCCAAACAGAACAGTTTGGGCTGCACTCCCAAGATCGGTTCGAACGGCGCTCCGGCGAGCTTGGCGGGCGATGCATTCATGACCTTTGCCACCCGCATCTTGAACGACACTCCGGGTCTATTCTTCTGGGGCATGGGGCCAGCCTCGATTCCGTTCCAAGGCGCCACGTTGTGCGTCCAGCCCCCGTTGGTGCGCACCCCCGTGCAGCAAGCTGGCGGATTCTGCAACTCGGGTCCGGGAACTTGCCCCACGGCGAGCAATTGCTCAGGAACGTTTTGGTTTTCCTGGACCACGGCCTACTTGCAAGCGCAGGGGCTGTCCGCAGGTCAGCAAGTTGCCACGCAAGTCTGGAGCCGCGATCCCGCCGATCCGTTCACGACCGGGCTCACCGATGCGCTGCTGATCCCGATCGTGCCCTGACGGTCGGCTGATCCCTAGGGATCCAAAGCGCCGCACACGGCCAGGCTCTCCACAACGGCGAGCTTGTCCGCGGGCCGGCACATCACGAACTCGTGGTTGTAGGGGTTTTCCTGGTTGTAGCGGTGGTCTTCTCCGCGCAACTTGCACACGCTCCAGCCCAACGCGCGCGCCACGGTTTCCGGCGCGCACGTGTCCCATTCCTTGAGTCCGCGCGTGTGCACGTACACGTCGGCGCGTCCAAGCAGCAACAACATGGCCTTGTAGCCCACGCTGCCCGCCGGGATCGTTTGTCCCGCTCGAATGCGCTCGGCGAAGGCGCTCGTCCACTTGGGTGTATGGCTGCGCGACACGGCGATTCGCAGCGGCAAGCTGGCGGCCTCACTGCCGCGCACCAGTCTTGCGTCCGTCCCCAGGATGCCGCCGCGCTGCGCGCCCGGCAGGGCCACGCCGTACAGCACCTGACCCGCGGCTGGCAGAGCGACGGCTGCCAGTGCGCATGCGCCGCCCATCGTCAACGCAACATGGATGGCGAAATCCTCGCGGCCCTCGCCGAACTCCTTGGTCCCGTCGAGCGGGTCCACGATCCAGGTGCGCGCCCGCGAAAGGCGCTCCGTGGAATCGGCGGTTTCCTCGCTCAGCAAGCCATCCTCTGGGTACCGACCGCGGATCAAACCTTGCAGCAGCGAATCGGCCGCTTGGTCGCCGATGTCGGCCAGGATCGATCCGCTCCAGCGCCCCGTTTTCCGCAAACCCAGCACGCGCTCTCCAGCCAGGCGAGCAACGTCGATCGCAAAAGCCAAGTCACGTTCGATGGTAGCGGCGTCCAGCGCCAGGCCAGCTTGTTTCATTGCAAGATCTCAGCGATCGCCTGTTGGTTCCAGCGTGAGTTCTTGAACGGTCGCTCGGGCGATGGCGGCCTCGCTCCAGGATGCGTAGCGTGGCGCGTTGGAATAGTAGTCAGCAACCTGATCGTCGAAGTGTACATCGAAGGGGTGCCCGGATTGGCCGGAAGGCAATAGAGCCAGCGAGCGATCCGGGTCGCCCAGATCGGCAACCCAGCGCATCGATGCCGCGTGCACCACTTGGACCTCCGGCGTTGTCCAGCTCCAGCTCCCGGCCTGCACCTGGATGCAGTTGGCCGAACCGGGCACACCGAAGGGACCGCGGCGGAACAACGGCCCGATCCACGGCAAATCGGCCATGGGGTGAGCCAGCGTGACTTGATGCAGATCGCCCCAGCGCCAGCGCGTCACGTCTCTGCCCCAGCGGCGCTCGCCCTCATTCCAGGCGCGCGTCAGCGCCGCTTCTATGGCGCCGCGTCGATCTTCCTTGACCTGGGTGCGCGCATCGTCGAACCAGTCGAAACGGGTTGCGCCCGAAAGGGCCCGTAGTAGCAGCCCGTCGCGTTCGGGATAGGCGGGTAGTTCCAAGCCATGCGGCCAGAACTCGTCGCTGAACAAGCCGATCTGCAGTTCGCGCGCGAACAAGGCGAACAGCGCCGAAGGACCGGTCACCTCCATGCTCCCGTCCCAAGCGCGCAGCACGTTCTCCGCGCGCCGAGCGGGCTCCGACCCGGCGCCCTTGGGCATGAGTTCCACGACTTCCTTGGCGTACTTGTCCACGACATCGCCCTGCAGCTGCGCGCAGGCTCCCGACGTCCAGTCCTGGCGTTCCAGCAAGCGTTCGCGGATGCGCTCGCGCCGGTGGGGGGTGGCGAAATCCGCCGCCAAACTCTCCATCTGCAACGGCCCACGCGCGTCGTCATTGGCGCTGGCAAGCACATCCTGCATGCGATCACCGCGCAGGTTCGAACGTTCCAAACCCGTTACGAGACCGGACCAATGCGTTTTGGCATCCCAGCCCGGGAGCGGGAAGCGTCCGTCCGCATTGTTGCGATTGGGAACCCTGCCCATGATGGTCTGCAGCACGCCGCCCTGGCGATCGGCAACGATCATGTTCTGGACGGGGCAAACGAAAGTCGCAATCGCAGGTTCCACGTCGTCGACCGTGGAAGCGCGCGCTAGCCCGAGAAACGGTGCGATCGGATCGAACGCTTCGTACAGGGTCCAGCCCAGCGTCGCCTGCTCGTTGATTCCAAAAGTGACCAATGGGCCGCGCGACGTCGAACGCAGTTCGATCTTGCGCTCAGGCTCGCCTTGCACGGGGATGTGCTCTGACACCTGGGTTACGGGGAGCCAATCGCCTGCTTGCCAAATCGCCAAGCCGTCGGGCTGCGTGCGCTCGATCCACACGTCGTACAAGTCCGCCTCGACGTTCGTGAACGCCCAGGCGAGAGCCTCAGTTTGACCAATCACCACCAGCGGCAACCCCGGAAGCATCATTCCCTGGGCCGCGTACTCGGGACTGGAGAGCCGCGCTTGGTACCAAATGTTCGGCAAACTCACCCTCAGATGCGGGTCGCTCGCGACCAAGGGTGCGCCGTGGGAGCTGCGCGAAGTCCCGACGGCCCAAGCATTCGAGCCTCCTGGGTTCGCTTCGTTCGCCGCCGGTTCCGCGGGCGGTGCCGGGGGCGAATGTGGCAAATTAAGATTCGCGGGTCTGCGCTGGGCCTGCACGTGCGCCAAATCGAGCAAGCCTTGATCCCACTTCGGCGCCGGTCCTCCCACCAGGTCGGCCGTACGTTCGGGACCCAGAGTCGTCAGCCAGTTCCAGCGCCGTTCCTCGAGAAACGTGGCGCACAGGTCCTTGGCGAGCAGCACGTGGAAACACAGGCTATCGAGCGCTGTCCACTGCGCAGGTTGGATGCGCGCAAGCAGGAATTCCGGCGGCAAATCGTTGCCCCGTGCCACCAGCCAGGCGTTGACCCCGCTGGCGTAGGCGTCCAATGCAGCGCGACTTTCCGGCTCCAGACGCTCGAGGCATGCTTGGGCCGTTTCCAAGAGGCGCAGTTCCCGCGCGCGAACGTCCAGGGCAAAGGCTGAGGGACCGAAGGCCTCGGCCAGGCGCCCGCGCACCGAGCGCCGCCCCAGTTCGAGCTGGAACATGCGGTCGTTGGCGTGCAACCAACCACTGGCGGCGAACAGGTCCGCGGCGCAGGAGGCGTCGACGTGGGGCACTCCAAAGCGATCGAACCTGACTCGGACCGCTTGCTCCAAACCAGGTATGTCCGCGCGGCCCAGGCGTTTGGGCAACCCACGACCGCGAGCCCACAACAGACCGAGAACCACCGCAAAACCGAGCCCGGCAAACGCGGCCAGCGCAGCCGCCGCGAAGCGGGATCGCCGCTGGCGCTCGATCACGGTTTGGCGCGCGGCCCCGGCCATGCGCCGAAGCCGCCTTCGAGGTTGCTCAAATCGGTCCAGCCTTCGGAAGCCAAATGCTCGCAGGCGGCGGCCGATCGACCTCCCATGGCGCAATACACCACCAGCGCCTTGCCGTCCTTAGGAATTTCCGACTTGCGGGCTTCGAGTTGTTCCACGGGAATCAAGAGCGCTCCCGGGATGATTCCGCCGGCGGTTTCGCTGGGCGAGCGAACATCGAGCAGTCGCGCGCCACCTTGGACCATGCGCACAGCCTCGGCGCCGGAAACGTCGCGCCACAGTTGGCCATCCCGCACCATGCTGGGGGTCAGCTTGCCGCCCCCGGCCAGCGTGGCCACCATCTGACGCAAGTTGGCTTCCTTGGCGGCCAGTTCCTCGCCCAAGTTCTCCGCGCGTCGACGCGTTTGCATCAGTTCCTCTTTCAGGTCTGGACTAGGTTTGCCCGCGCGGGAGAGCGCGATCAATGCCACGAGCAAGGCCAACAGGGCAATGGCGAGGCTGGCTTGGACCATGCGGCGAGTGTCCCGCGCGCCCCGGTCCATGGCAAGAGGACTTTACTCGCGGGGCCGAAACAGGGCCATACTGGCCGTGTGACCGTGCAGGTAGTTCCGCCCGCTGACCGGGCCGATTTCGCCCAAGGCGAAGAACCCGGCCACTGGCAGGTCCCTGCCCACGCTGGATTTGACGCACGCTACATCGTGATCGGCCTTGGCGAACATTCGCGTTCCGCGGCCGTTGCACGAAAACAGCAATGCGCCAGAATTCCCGCTATCCGCCAGGCGGTGGTTGCTCAACAGGCGCGCGAAATCCTCGCTGGCGGAGCGCGCGTCGCGCACTAGGAACTGCACGGTCATGCCCTTGCGCATGCCTTCCGCGACCACAAAGGACTTTTCCTTGGCCTGAATCCCCAAGATAGCCCGCACCAGGAAATCGCCGTGCTCGAAGGAGCTCTTGCTGGGATCGAAAGCCAGGCCGATGAATGGATGGCGCTGGAACAGTTCTTTGTCCCGCACTTCCAGACTCTCCAGCGTCTCGACTAGGACATCCAGTGCCGGGCGGCCGCCGAGTTTTTGCACCAGATAGTCTTGGCAGGCGGTGGCCACCCAAGGCTTGCCGACCGGGCGACAGCCCTGACTGACGATCGTCGTCACTTCGATGCCACCCTCCAAGACCACGCCCAAGGCGCCACTGGCTTGCAAGCCGCCTGCGTGGAACAACAGGTTTTGGCCTGGCCCCATACCACCGCTGGCCATCCCGCCTACGGCCGGCACGCCGGGCAACTCGCGATTCAGGAGCGCCACGTATTGGTCCATCGGGAACGTAAACGGATCGGCCACGATAAGGATCGAGGCCTGGGCTCGATCACCGACCGGTGGTAAGCCGGAGAAAACCGCATGGTCGTCCGCGCCTGGTTCCGAATGGACGGAAAACGGCGTGATTTTCGTTCCGGGCATGCAGGCGGTCCATACCGACAGAGCCGGTTCCTGCTCAACCTCGCGCGCTGCCCCGATGATGCTTTCGCCGGTGCAGCCGATCAGCGTATGGGCGCCGAGCGCTTGCATCAGTCGCGGCCCAAGATTCTCGAGGGCGCTGCCGTGGTGGTGGGAAGCAAAAGCCACCACCAGA
>JAKFYL010000295.1 GCA_021730845.1 Planctomycetota bacterium
CAGGGTCGGACCCGGTCGACCCCGCGGAGCGCAGCTCCGTGGAGGATCAGATCGCAGCGCTTTCCGACGCGGAGCTCCTCAACGAATCCCTGGCAACACTCAGCGAGGAATCGGCCGCGATCTTGCGCGCCAAACACATCGACGATTGGACCTTCGAACGCATCGCAACCGAACGCAAGCTACCGCTGGGCACGGTCAAGACGAGCTATTACAAGGCCATCGAAAAACTGCGCACGCGCATCGGACCTCGCTGGAGGAATGGGGCGAACCCATGAATTCCATCGGCAAGGACCGCGACGACCTTCCCCGCGAAGATCTGCCGCAGGAGCTGATCGAAATCCTGCTGCAAATCGCGGCTGGAGAGCGCCCAGAGGACGACCCGGCGACCCAAAAAGAACTGCAGCGCTGGCCAGCGCACCAGGGCGCGATCAGCGACTGGCTGCGGACAGCGGAATTCGCCCGCCGCGCCTTCGCGGATGACCGAGAGATCAAACGAGGCTCGCACATGGAAAAGATCACGGAGGCCGACCGCGCCTTGGCGCGCCGAGCACTTGCGCCCCATCTTCCAACGCCCAAGGCCGCCAAGGACCTCGCGCTCCCGACCGCCGCGCAGGCACCGCCTCGCGCCCGCTCGAATCAGCGGCCATGGCTCATGGCTGCCAGCGTGTTGATCCTAGCGGCCGCGGGTACCTTTGCCTGGCGCAAGCTCGCCGCGCCAACACACCAACCGCAGCCGCCGATCATGCTCTCCCAGGGCATGCAACTCGTTGCCCCGCTGGGCCAAGTGCCAGAGTTCGCGCGCTTTGAGTGGAAGGGACCGGAGCTGCCGTTGATGGGCAGCATCCATCTGCGCATCGAAACCCCGGCCGGCGCGCTGCTGCTCGACATGAACGTTTCTGCCAGCGAGTACACTCCTAGCCCCAAGGAACTCGAGCGGCTACGCAGCGCAGGTCGCGTGAAGTGGATGGTCGAGACCTTGGATCGCGCAGGACGGCGAATCGCATGGGGTTCATGGCAGGAGGCTTGGTTGGCTGGGCACTGATTCTCTTCTTACAGGCCCCCGCACAGGATCCACTGCTGGACCTGCGCGATCGAGCGCGCGCTTTCGCTGACCCAGCGCAGAGCACGACCACGCAAATCTTCGAACTCGGCAAAGAAATCTGGACACATTTCGCAAGCGGCGCCCCGGTGGACCGCGAGATTGCCCTGTCCACGATCGAAGCCGTCCAAACGGCCTTTCGCGCGCACAAGCCATCAAAAGGCGACGCCGTTGAGCGCGATGCCACGAGCTTTGCCTGGTGGTCTGGGGCTTGCCTGCGCGACGCAGAACACTACGAACTAGCCGCCGAGGTCTTCGCTCAGCAAGCCGCCCAGGCCGGCGCCAACGAACCGCTCAGACCGTACTTGTGGATCGAGCTGGCGACCACGCGCCGCATGCAAGCGCGTTACCGCGACGCCCACTCGGCGCTGGATGAAGCTCAGAAGTTGCTAGTTCCATTGGGAGTCGACCCATTTCAGCACCACCCCGCGGACAGCGAACAAGCGCTGTACCTCGGAAGTTGGTTCGATGTCACGGGAGACGTGCTCATGCACGAGGGTGTGTTGGAAGCCGCACACCTGCACTTCGAAGAGCTTGCGAGACGGGCCGAGGCTCACGCGGACAACGCCCTTAGATTCGCGGGCCTTCACAACCGAATGCGTTTGGCTCTTGTTGCCCACCAGCCAGCGCTCGTCCGGTCGCTCTGGCATGAGGCCACACCTCAGTCCTGGTTTTCGGAAATCAGCGCGGTTGATGCTGCAAAATTGGATGTCGTACGCGGAGCTGCCGCTCTCGACGCTGCAGAGCGTGGCGAACGGAACGCCTTCGACGAAGCGCGAACGGTTCTCGACTCTGTTGCAAGCCGCGCAACTGCATCCGAACAGAGCCGACGATTCGCCTCGCTCATGGCCGTCATGGTCGAATTGGTTCGAAGTCGAATCGGCGAAGCGAACGCATTGTTGGCAGCCGTAAACTCTCGATATGGGAGTCCACTAGCCCATGACACTTCTTCAGTCTTGAGTGAATCGAATTTATGGCACGCGCTTCTTGCATTGCGTATCGCTCGACTGCTTGGAAGCAGCGATGAATTGCGCGCTTCAAGGCAAATTGCGCTGCGCCTGCTGGAAGCTCAGGTTGAAGAGTGGCGGTCGCAGCGAACTGGCGGACACTCGCAGAAGGCGTTCACTCACGCCACGCTTCGAAACTCCTTGGCGGCGGAGTTGGTCAAGGCAGAGGTCAACACTGGAAGCGGTGATTCAAGAGTCGCCAACGCCTTGAACTTGTGGATCCGCGTCCACAGTTCAGGGCATGCCGGCGTGGGCAACGACCTAGGCTCTCGAGACCTTGCACTCGAAGGTGTACAGAAACTTCGATCGAGTCTCGCAACTCGATCGACCGCCGTTGTTGTCCTAATCCCTGAACGATTCGAGTCTTGCTTGTTTTGGTTTGACGATAGGGAAATCGAATTCGATACGATCGCGCCATTCTATCAGCTCGAATCGGCTGCGAGACGGTTAGATGCTACAGCTCAGCTTTGCGCGAGTAGCGTCAATCCTGGTGACTGGAGCGAGTATCGGCAGGCGGTTGCGAGTGCCAGCGCCATGTTTCTCCCACCTGGGCTGCGCGCCTTCCTTGCAAATCACTCCGAGCTTGTGATTTTCGGTGCCGAAGACGTCGCTTGGCCAAGCTTCGAACTGTTTGAAATCGCCGATGGTGAGCCGTTGGGACTGCAACTCGCCTTGTGTTACACTCCGTCGCTGGTTGATGGAATGCTGCTTGCGAAGGCCTGGGACTCCATTCGCCCGGAACGCAGCGGATCATGCGTCGTAGTGTCTCCCGCTTGGCAACAGTCAGTGCTCTCGGAAGCGTTGCCAGACCTCCCGCTCGACTCCGCCGAGCAGGTCCTTGTTTCGAGAATGCTTCGCGCCTCAGGCACGAGCAAAAGCCGTTTGTTGCACGGCAGTAGCGCCACCGCTGGATTAGTCTTCGACGAGAGCCTAGAAGACTCTGCTGCACTCACGATCATCACCCATGGAATTTTTGATCCCCTTCGTGCGGATCCTGCGGGATTGCTGCTCGCACCGGACGGCACACATGACGGGGCAGTGTGGGCATCCGACATGGAGCGGATCGGCGTCCCTCCTGTGGTTTCGCTGTTCGCCTGTCGCGTCGGGCTCGCACACCCCAGGAGGTACGATATGGGTGGTCACCACCTGGGCAGAAGCATGCTGGACTCTGGAGCCCTCGCAATCTTGCTAAACACCAGCGAGATTGAATACCGTGTGAGTTTAGAGCTGGGAGCGGAATTTCATGAGCACCTTGCAAGGGGTCACTCGCCGACCCAGGCACTACGCCTTGCGCGACTGAACTTAGTGCCGCCCAAGCAAAGTTCTGAAGCGGCGGTGCCAATCCACGCCTTGCTGGTCAAGCTTTACGGGTACGGCGCTAAACCTTTGCCGGTTAGAGCGTTTGATCCCGAATTGTCTTGGCGTGGTGGGTCAGCCAAGCAAAGCTGCTTGATTGGCATCGTCGCCGCGATTCTCGCGGCTCTTGCCTTTGTCTGGATTCGCAAGAAACGATTGCATGGCCGGTGAACGAGCGCCGCACTTTCGCTCGTTCACCGGTCGTTTGCTCTACGGGCAGGATTGGCAGCCGGGCCCTGTTCCTGGTTTCGGGTTTCCTCCAGGCGTGGTGGTGCCGCCGGGATCTGACCAAAGGGGTAGCCCTGCCAGGGACCAGGGATCGAGCTCGGCGATTTGGGCGTACGTGTTTTGGTCGATCGTCGTATAGATGATCTTGGAGGGACCAGCCTGAATCGTTCCTCCGGATCCGTTCGACTTGAGCATTCGATACCGGATCTGCCAAACTTGGGAGGCCCCGGGCAGATTCGCATTCCATGTGATCGGAATCGTCAGTTCCGAGCTTGGATTTGGTCCAGTCAACGGAAAAAGAAAAGACTGGATCGGCGTTTCAGACGCTAGTGGTCCATTCCAAACAGGCTGGTGAAAAATATCTACTTCCACTGCGACAATCGCCGTCGAGCTGCTGGATCCGGGCGGTGGAGGATAGGCTGCGAGTGGCAATTCGAAGTCCAACTGGTGGTCAACCTGGGCCACATTATTCGGAGGCAAGACTGAAATGGACCCCAAGTAGTTTGCGACCGCGGCTACTTCTGGACGCATATCCACTTCGTTCACGTGCTCATTGCGCAGGAAGGCTAGGCCGTACTCAGGGGAGGCAAGATAGAGATCGAGATCGCCATCCAAGTCGAAGTCGCTGATCGATGGAATGGACGCGGTAACCCCCGGACCCGCGAGGTTTGCGTAGTTCAGGGGGAAGTACGCTGTCAAATTGGCGTCAAATGTCTTTTGGCCTGGGAACGTGGGATTCGTGGCGCCTGGAGTCAGCCACGCTTCGCGGACATTTGTGTGGGAGAGCAAGAGGTCGATCCGCCCGTCCCCGGTGTAGTCGCCTACAAGCAACTCGCCCGGCTGAGTCGTGCCTAGGTTTGTCGAGGGCTCTACGACTGGATAGCGCTTGTCGAAGACGTATAGGATGTTGTTGCCGGACGAATCTTTGGTCGTCCAAACGACGCGGTCGGAGCCCAGGCTCGTGTCGTAAAACGTTGCGAACCGCGGCTGGTTGGCCGAAAGCGGGACGGATTGGGTCCAGTGGGAGGTCCCTAGGTAGCTGCAGACCGTCAGTTGGTTGGTGCTGCCGTTCTCGCGCTGCAGCACGAACTCATGCCAGCCACTGCCATTCCACTCAAGCGCCTTCCACGCTTGCACTTGCGTGCTGAGTGTGAACTGGCCGGCGAGCGTGAAGTTGTTGCCGTTCAGGGTCCCACCCCACAGGGTCGTGCCGTTGGCGGCCAGTCCCGTCAGGCGCACCAGACCAGTTCCTGGCTGGGTGTCGGCCTGCAGGCTCTTGGCGTTGGCGTAGTTCGTTCCCGTGGCGATCGTCGCATCGAGCACGTAGGTATCGTTGGATGCCCAGGAATAGGCCTTGATGCCCGTGCTGTCCGAAACCAGCAGGCGGTCGGCCAGACCGAGCGTAGCCCTGGACTGAACGGCGAAAGCGGTCGTGTCTACGCCGGGAATCACTCGCTGGCAAAAATCCCGTTCCCCAGGGCCATTCATGACGTACAGCTTCGTGCCGTCGAGCACAGCCAGGTCCGGAAGCGGGTCGTTGCCCTCGATCATGCCAGCTGCGGTGCCCTTGAAATTGGGCGACGCACTGGGCTGCCAGTCCATCGTGTTCTGAGGGCCGCTGTAGATGTTCTGAGCCGCTGCCGCGGTTGTCAGCGTGAGCAGGGTCGATACGAGTAGCGATGCGCGCATGCGGGAGTAAGGTTGGATATTGGGGAGGTTGCGTTGTCTTGACATGTCAATTTCAATCGGGTTCTTGACGGGATCGTCGTGGACTCGAGCCTTAGGTGCGATAGCGAGTAGAAGCCTCGCAGGGCCAGGTTACGGCTCTGGAAATCTCGCATTTCCTGCCGCTAGCGGATAACCCGGGCTGGGGGCAGATCTTACGTCGAGTTCGGTTGCTCACGCGCGGTTCTGGCTGGGCCTCGATCGGGCTCGCATTCCAGACGTTGCGCGAGCTGCCGGTCCCACGCGGGCAGTGGCTGCTGCGTCGAATTGGCCTGGCTATCAACTCGAAAGGGGCCCGCCGCCTCGTCCCCCCT
>JAKFYL010000435.1 GCA_021730845.1 Planctomycetota bacterium
AGGGTCACCGTAAAGGCGGTCTTCTCCTCGGCGGCAGCTGCGGCTCCGCCACCGGCGGCGGGGGCTGCGGCGACGGCCACGGGAGCTGCAGCCGAGACGCCCCAGTGGGCTTCCAGGTGCTTGACCAACTTGGAGGCCTGCAACAGGCTCAGCCCATCCAGTTTTTGCGCGATGGCGGCCAGTTCGGGTTCGAGTGCGGTAGTTCCTTCTGACATAAGTCTCTCCTAGCGGGATTCGTGCTGGGCTTTGGGGGTATTCGGTAAACGGGCCGCTCGACACGTTGCGCGCGCCGAGCGAAGACAGATGTGTGCTTGGGGCTTCTAGCCCGGTTCTGCGGCCGAAGCCGCGGGACTGGAGTCGGCGTGGGCTTGGATGACGCGTGCCACACCGGAAGGCAGCGCATTCACCAGACTTGCCAAGCTGCGCAAGGGCGCTTGGATGCAGCCAACGAGTTGCCCGCGCAGCGTATGCATGTCGGGAACGTCGGCGAGTTGGGCGCACTCGGCCACGCTCAATTGGCGCTTCTCGAACACGCCACCACGCAGTTTGATCTTGCCCGGCTTTTTGACTTCCGGCTCGGTCAAGACCTTGCTGGCGCCGATGATGGCTTCCGCGCTGCCGGTGATCACGCCCAAGTTGCCGGCCAAAGCTGCGGCATCGAATTCGAAGCCTTTTTCGGCCAGCGAACGGTGCAGCAGATTGTTGCGCACGATGCGCAGCTTGGCGCCTTGCTTGGCGAGCTTGCCGCGCAGGGGCTGCACTTCGGGAATCGTGACGCCGGTCATGGAAACGAGCAGCAAGGCCTGCGCCGATGCGACTTCGTTCTGGTACTGGTTGTACACCAGTCGGTTGATCAAATTAGGCATTGGCCACTCCACTCGAATACTGGATCTGGGCACCGGGTCCCATGGTGGTCGATATGCACACCTTGCGGATGAACACGCCCTTGACCGACGCGGGGCGCAAGCCGGCCAGGTGGTCCAGGAAGGCGCGCAGATTGGCTTCCAAGTCCTCGGTCCTGAAGTCGCGTTTGCCCACGGGCGCGTGCACATTGCCGCCCGCATCGGTGCGGAACTCGACCTTGCCAGCCTTGAATTCGCGCACGGCAGCGGCAACATCCGGAGTGACCGTGCCCGACTTGGGGCTGGGCATCTTGCCCTGCGGACCCAGGACCTTACCGAGCTTGCCGACGTGCTTCATCATGTCGGGGCTGGCGATCACGATGTCGAAGGCGGTCCAGCCGGCCAGGATCTTGTCGGCCAAGTCTCCGGAACCGACTTCGTCCGCGCCCGCGGCGCGGGCTGCTTCGGCTTTGTCTCCTTCGGCGAAGGCGATCACCGTGACTTGCCGGCCCAGGCCCTTGGGCAAGGACACGGCACCGCGCACGAGTTGGTCGGACTTCTTGGGGTCGATGCCAAGATGCACAGCCACCTCGACAGTTTCGTTGAATTTGGCCTTGGGCAGCTCCTTGAGGAGTGTCAGGGCCTCGAGCGGCTCGTAGATCTTTTCGCGATCGACTCGCGAAGCCGCCAGGCGGAAGCGCTTGCTTTGAGTGCGCATGGAAATGGCGCCGTAGTACCTGGGTGGAGGGGTGATTAGTTCTTGACTTGGATTCCGGCCGATCGGGCAGTGCCCTCGATGATGCGGCAGGCGTGATCGAGATCGCGCGCGTTGAGGTCAGCCATTTTGGTCTTGGCGATTTCCTCGACTTGCTTGCGGGTGACGGAGCCGGCGACTTCCGTTCCGGGAGTGTGCGCGGCGGTGGCGATACCGGCGGCTTTCTTGAGCAATACGGCCGCAGGTGGCGAGCGCAAGATGAAATCGAAACTGCGGTCTTTGTAGACCGTGATCTCGACCGGAATGATGAGCCCGGCGCGGTCGCGGGTTTGATCGTTGAACTGCTTGACGAACAAGCCGATGTTGACCCCGTGCGAACCCAGGGCCGGGCCCACCGGCGGCGCCGGCGTGGCTTGTCCTGCCGGACATTGCAGCTTGATCTTGGCTACGGCTTCCTTGGCCATGGATGGAAGAGTGGGCTAGAGGTCGAAACGAGGATGCGGGAGGATGAAAGGAGTTAGACGGGCTCGACTTCCCAGTACTTCAGCTCGACGGGCGTGGGACGACCGAAAATCGTCACGACGACTTTGACCGTGCCCTTGTCGGGCGCGATCTCGTCAACGGTGCCGTCGAATCCGTCGAAGGGACCCGACTTGATCTTGACCATGTCGCCCTTTTGCAGCCCGATGTTGACCTGCAAATTGGTTTCGGTGTCCGACATGCGCATGAGGATCGAAGTGACTTCGGTCTCGGCCAGGGGCACCGGCTCGCCGCGTCCCCCAAGGAAGTCCCCCACTCGAGGCGTTTCGCGCACGACGCCCTGGGCGCGCGTCGAACGCTCGTCGCCATCGACTTCGATGTCGGCCTGGAGCATGAGATAGCCCGGGTACAGCTTGCGATTGACGACGCGCTTCTTGCCGCCCTTCAAGTCGGTCACGCGCTCGAACGGCACGAGCACTTGGGGCACGACGTCGGACAGGCCGGCCATTTTGAGCCGCAGCTCGACTTGCTTGCGAATCGAGTCCTCCGAACCGGACTGGCAGCGCACGAAGTACCAGCGGTAGGCCATTAGCTTCCCCCAAAGAGCAGCACGCGCGAGATGCGCGCGAGGAACCAGTCGGCTCCGGCGAGGAAGGCCATCAAGAACAGCACGCAAAACACCACCACCAACGAGGAGTTGACGACTTCTTGAACCGACGGCCAGGTGACTTTGCGCAACTCGGCTTCGGTTTCGATCAACAAGTCGGCGGTTTTGGGGCGCTCGCACCAGCGGTATACGGCGTAGCTCGCCAGCGCAAAGAACACCACGCCCAGCAAGAAGGCCGCGTTCAGCGGCGCGCCCAGTACGGGAACGCGCTTCACCGACTCCACCAAGGGCTTGTTCAGGCTCTCGAACCCGATGAGGAAGCTCTTGAGTGAAGTAGCGCCAAAGTAGGCAACCGCCAAAAGCGCCCAGAACACGACGGTGCGTGCCGTGCGTCCTTGGTCTCTCTTGTAGCCAGCCATGGTTTTGGTGAGAAGGGGTTGGAGGAGGTACGAAGCGGTGCTGGGTATCCGCGGCGGGCTGCGCCGCGGTCACCTGAAAGCGTCGTTTAGAGCTTGTGCTCTTTGTGCGACACGTGCTTGCGGCAGAAGTTGCAGTACTTCTTCTTCTCGAGCTTGTAGCCCGATTTCTGGCGCTTGAACGTGGTGTAGTTCCTGTTCTTGCAGGCCGTGCACTCGAGGAACACGAATCGTTCTTTGGTCTTCATGGTGATCGTGCGCAGCTGGCAGGGTTCTCGCACATCGACGGACGTCTAGCGCAAGTTGTGCGCTGGACGTCCCGGTCGATGGCGAAGAATCCCGAGCTAAAAAGCGCTACTTGATGATCTTGGTGACGACTCCGGCGCCCACGGTGCGTCCCCCTTCGCGGATGGCGAAGCGCAATTGCTCGTCCATGGCGATGGGAGTCATGAGTTCCACCTTGATCTTGACGTTGTCGCCGGGCATGCACATCTCTGCGCCGCCAAGCAAGTCCGAAGCGCCCGTCACATCCGTCGTGCGGAAGTAGAACTGCGGGCGGTAGCCCTTGAAGAACGGGGTATGGCGCCCGCCTTCTTCCTTCGAGAGCACGTACACTTCGGCCTCGAATTCCAGGTGCGGCTTGATTGAGCCGGGCGCCGCGAGCACGTGACCGCGCTCGAGGTCCTTCTTCTCGACGCCGCGCAGGAGCACACCGACGTTGTCGCCAGCTTGGCCCTCTTCGAGGGTCTTCTGGAACATTTCCACGCCGGTGACGGTGGTCTTGCGAATCTCGGGAGACAGGCCCACGATTTCGACGTTGTCGCCGACTTTGCAGCGGCCGCGTTCGATACGACCGGTTCCGACCGTACCGCGACCCATGATCGAAAACACGTCCTCGATGCACATCAGGAACGGCTTGTCGATCGCGCGCTGCGGCGTAGGAATGAACTCGTCGAGCGCCTTGAGCAACTGGTCGATGCAAGCGTTGGTCTTGTCATCGGCGCCGTTGGACTCCAAGGCGGCCTTGGCTTGACCGCGAATGATCGGGGTGGTGTCGCCCGGGAATTTGTACTTGTTGAGCAGCTCGCGGATTTCCATCTCGACCAGCTCGATCAACTCAGGGTCGTCGAGCAAGTCGATCTTGTTGAGGAACACCACGATGTGGGGCACGCCGACCTGGCGCGCGAGCAGAACGTGCTCGCGGGTCTGGGGCATGGGGCCGTCGGCCGCCGACACGACCAGGATGGCGCCGTCCATTTGGGCGGCTCCCGTGATCATGTTCTTGACGAAGTCGGCGTGGCCGGGGCAATCGACGTGCGCATAGTGGCGCGCGTCACTCTCGTATTCCGTGTGGGATGCCGCGATGGTCACGGTCTTGTCGGCCGAACGCACGGTGCCACCCTTGGTGATTTCCGAGTAGGACTTGACCTTGGTGCCGAAGCGGTGCGCTGAACGCGCCGCGATCGCTGCCGTGAGGGTGCTCTTGCCGTGGTCGATGTGACCGATCGTGCCGACGTTGACGTGCGGCTTGGTCCGCTTGAAGACGTCCTTTGCCATGATCTCTCTCGAGTTGAAGGGTGGGCCGTCGGCCCGCTGGGGTTGGGATCGGTAAGATTGAAAAGGGGTTGTAGTGAAGAACGGTTCGGACCAGCCCAAGGCCGGCGGCCGAAATCGGTTTGTGGAGCTGCTGATGGGGATTGAACCCATGACCTCTCCCTTACCAAGGGAGTGCTCTACCGCTGAGCTACAGCAGCCGCCTCGCGCCCTCCAAGACCAGAGGTTCTGGTCCAGAAAGAGACGAGGGGTCTAACGGCCTCAGAGCATGCGCAGAGTCGACCGGCGTTCGAGTGCAAGTCCGGCGCTGTTCGCCAAGACGGTGCCATTCGGCGCTGCCCAGTGGAACGGGCGGTGGAGCGGGCGATGGGAGTCGAACCCACGCAATCAGCTTGGAAGGCTGAGGTTCTACCGTTGAACTACGCCCGCAGATAAGGGTTGCACGGGAGAAGACCAAAGGCGAACGGCACTCGATGCGGGTGTTTCGCGGTTGACTCCCTGGTCGATTTGGTTGGTCGATCACTTGGAAGGGACGCCGGACCTAAGCGAGTCAGTTCCAGCTAGCCGTGCGGGCCCACCCAACTTGAGGCAGCTTTGCCAGGTGCACACTTGGCCTTTGGGCCGCACATGCGGGCGAGGCATGGTGGGGAGAGAGGGATTCGAACCCCCGAAGGCAGTGCCACCAGATTTACAGTCTGGCCCATTTGGCCACTCTGGAACCTCCCCTTCTTCCGTATCTCCTTCCGTAGCTCAATTTTCTTGAGCACCACGCCAAGCCGCGTGCCAAGGGCCGGCCGCGAGGCCGACTCTAGTGCGCCACTTGCGTGGGAACTTTCTCGATGCGCGGTCCATGCGCGGCCGCTGCCCTGCGCAGGCCCAGTTTGAGCCTTTCGCCCAGTTTGAGCCCTTCGACAGGGGCGAGCGTCCGCTCCCGAGTCATCCTCTGAGGTATTCGCGTTTCCAGGGAGCAGCCCGGCCCATGGGCCGTGGGACACGTGCGACCGAGCGCTGGGCGCGGCCGCGGCAGGTCCTTGCCTTGTTTTCTCGCACCTCGCGCTCTCCTTGACACCGCGTGAGCGGCGCATGGAGCCAGCGGTGGGAATCGAACCCACAA
>JAKFYL010000427.1 GCA_021730845.1 Planctomycetota bacterium
CGCCAGGTCGCGTCCCGGTCGGGGATACGCAGCTCGTGAACGTGCTTGGCGATGGACGGCATGGGACTGGAGTGGGGCATCGAAAGTTTCCGTCCTTGCTGGAGCTGGCGGAGCAGGTATCCGGCCTCAAGTCGCGCTTCGCGCGAGAGAGGAGGCGTCTTGACCTCACCGTGCAGCCACACGAGGGGCTTGTCCGTGGCGCCCACGGACGGGGATTATATGCCACATCGGACATACCTTCAAGCAGCGGCCGAAACTCGACGGGTGCCCCTCCCGAAGACCCCGTCCAGGGTCCTGCCGGCGGCTTTGCGCCCGGCCCGTACGTGGCCCGGCCACCCAGATGAAGCTCGCTGCCGAGCGCGGCACCGATGTGGGAAGCATGTACCTCCAGTTTCTATTGCGCGCCCTTCTGACCCCTCGAGCCGCGCTCGTCCTAAGAAAACCTCGCCCTCCGACAGCAAGTCGCAGTGCTCGAGCGCAGCAAGCCGCGCGTACGTCTGCGAGCGCGCGATCGGTTCTTCTGGGCGCTTCTCCCTCCGCCTCTGGACTGGATTGCGGAACTGCCAGACAGGTGGCTGGAAATGGGCCATCCGAACCAACTGTGTGCTGGGTGCGCTGGCTCGAACCTGGCAGCGCATTACCACCGCCTTTCCTGGGCGCCGGATGGATCGCGCAGGTCGGGTCTTGGCATGGATCGAAGTCCTCGAATCCGCTCCGACCATCGTTCCGAACCGGCTGTGGAATCGCCGCCGCAGCCGTAAGTCCTGTTTTCTGGGTCCAGGAGCAGGCCGTTCGCTAAGTGTTGCTCGGCGCACGCAAACCACGCGCCCGTACGGACTTGGACGCAGACAGCTCCTGCCGACGGAACGGTCGCGCCAGGACCGTCATCGCTGAACTGGCTTGCGGCACCCCTGCCTCTTTTCAGCCATTGGCTTCAGACTCGGAAAACCATGAATACGCCGAGCACCGCGCTGTCCTGCCTCAATCCCCGCTGCAAGTCCCAGTCTCTGCCTGATACCAACAAATCCCTAATCCGTCATTCGCGCCTCCAGACCAAGGGAGGATCTAGGCAGCGTTGGCGATGCAAGCTCTGCGGCAGCACCCTTACGGCCCGCAACGGGACGCCCTATCATCGGCTGCGCAACTCCGCGTCTCGTTTCGATGTGGTACTGAAAATGGTCATGGAAGGATCCAGCAAGGCCTCGATCGCCCGCGTGCAAGAGATCTCCGTGTCCACGGTGCAGCGCTGGATCGAGCGCGCGGCCAAGCATGCCAGCGCCTTCACTGATCGGCTGGTGCGCGAACTAGATCCCGTGGAGATCCAAGCCGACGAGCTGCGCGGGTGCGGCCCCAGTCGCCAGGATCGGCACTATGTGTTCGCCACGATCGAGGTCAACTCGCGTCTTTGGGTGAGCCAGCAAGTGGGAGGCAGGACCATGCGCAATTGCCGGCTGGTGATGCAGGAAACCCGCAGACGCTGCGCCATCACAGGCCCGCGCACCCTGATCGTGACCGACCCATTCCGCTACTACCGCGAAGCAATCCGCAAGTCCTGGGGCACGACCTGCGTGCATGTGGAGTCCAAGAAATGCCTGCGCAAGCGCCGCGTGGTCGCCGTCAAGAACGAACTTGTGCTGGGCAACGAGTGGCACCTGGAGCAAGCGCGAGCGCGTTCCGAGGACTCGAAGGTGCTGAACACGGCCTACATCGAGAGGCTGAACCTGTTTGCGCGCCGAGCGCTGGCCTGTCTCCACAGGCGCACGACGAGCCTGGTGCGCTCGTCCAGGAACCTCAAGACACTCATCGATCTGCTGCAGTGCTACTACAACTTCGCACGCCCGCACAGCTCACTGAAGTTCGGTGGGAAGAAGCGCACGCCCGCGATGCAAGCCGGCCTGGTAACCCAGACACTGAGCTTGAGGCAGATCTTCATGTCAACAGGTCCGCTGGCGCGGGTACCTTGGATTGTCGACCCGAAAGGCCGCGAAGGATGGAGGACAGCGTGTGGCAACAACAGTTAGTGACGTGGGTACCGTGCGCGGCAGCTCTTTACAGACGCGCTGCGATTCCTTGCATCGGCCATTGGCATCTCACGTTTGGGCGGCGAGACTTAGTGGCGATGGCGCAACAGTTCGGTTACGTCTTCGCACGTTCAACCCGTTCGTGCGACTCCAATAGCGATGCCCCAACCTGCTCCGCGAGTGAGCCCAAGACTTTCAGCGCTAACGCGCGCCGGCCTCCAGGACATTCATTCACGAGGGCTGCCGACACCATGTTGAGCGAGAGAATAATCGGATGCACAGCTTCGGCCAATCCCTCATTTGACGGTCCAACGAGCAGATACTTGTCTTGACGCCCGGCGGCCAAGTTCCAATAGAGTGGCTTTGCGTTGGCGTGTATCTCCTGACTTGCGAGCTTGTATTGCGGAAACCAGTGCTCAAGTCCTACTGCGGCTTGGATCGCGTCGAAGTCGGGTTTGCCATTCAGGTAGCCAGAAGCCCATCCGTACGAGCGCAAGAAGTCATCACCCGCAGGCACCCGGGAAAACGAAAACGCAACTCTCCTTCGGGCCGGCTGCTGGCAAGGCCGCCGGCCCATTCACTTGTACGGCTTTGGCGTGCTCCCTGCTGGCCGGCCTCGGGACCCAGACGATGAGCTTGAGGAAGCTCTTTCTGTCAACAGGTCCGCTGGCGCGGGTACCTTGGATTGTCGACCCGAAAGGCCGCGAAGGATGGAGGACAGCGTGTGGCAACAACAGTTAGTGACGTGGGTACCCGATAGAGGATTCCGGCGAATACGACCCGATCGGGAATTCGCGGGCGACCGCCCTTGGGTTTGCGCCTCTCGGGCGGAAGGAGCGGCTCGATCCGAGACCACAGAGCGTCAGGTACGTTGAAAAAGTCCTTGGGCATGGACCCCAAGAAAGCATATCCTCGACCTCAGAAACAGGAGTTTTAGGACGTGTTCTTATGTGCGAGGTAACAAAGCAAGATGTTTGCAGCAACACGTGTTGGACATAAAATGTCGACCCAAGCTTTCACAGCGCACAAGAGTGAGGAGTTCGAGAGATCACATCTCAAACTCCGTCGCGTGGCTGCGATGAGCGTGGTGTTGGCACTGTTCTCATCTGGATGCCGAGCAGGCGCGCAGGGGCAGCAGGGTTCCGCAGTGGACGCGATTCTGGTTCCGAACAAACATCGCTTTGTCTACCTGCCCGCAGGGCGGGACCGGGAAAGCCACGGATTCGTCGTCGACGCAACATCTTGGAAGATCGTGCACCGCCTACCACGGCCAGGTTTAAATATGTGCGTTGCCTTTGATGATCTCAGCGATCGCATGGTAATACTGGACGAGGCGAACACTGTCTCCGTGTTCGACGTTGGGAAGGAACGCCCTCGGAGCGGTTTTCAAATACCCACTCTCGACGGACTGCTGCCGAAGAATCTCTATAATCGTCCACTAAGTCTAGAGGTTCTCGACGGACAGCGGCTTTTCGCCGCCAGCATGTCTTCGGATCCCGGAGTGTGGTCAGTAGCGGGCGAGTTGTTGGTCGACCTATCGTTCTCGCCACGGGCCCCGCTCATGGCTGCAACTGTCGATCGCAGGGGAGCCCGGGTCGCTCTCGGCGATGCGATGGGACGCATCGTGGTGCGCAGTCTGAAGGATGGAAAGACACTCGCAGGACCAATTGAAGTGAGGCGATGCACCTACCTTCTTGGTACACCTCCTGAATTCCTGGAAGGCAAAAGTGTAGCTGTAAGGGGAGGGGTTTTCGCTTTCGCCTGGTCGCCCGATGGTCGATATCTGGCGATCGGTCCGGGCCAAGCGAAGCTCATCGTTTGGGAAGTCGACAAAGGACCGCAAGCGCTGCGTGAGTTTAGCTACGCGGACGACGACCTCTTTGGCGGTCAGGCCATCGGTGGTGTCGCTTTCAGCCCCGATTCTAAATTCGTGTACGCAATCGCCTTCGATGTGTACCAACTGAGAGCATGGGACGTGGACGTGCCCGGGACGCGTCCCCTGTGGGACTTCTACAGGCTAGGAAATGCCATGCCGATGCTCCCCATTGTGAGCCGCGACGGTTTGCGGGTCTTCCACCCCACGAACGGTCATGTCCTCGATTCGAGGAATGGGAAGGTGCTTGCCGAGCTCGGAAAAGAACTGGATTCGGAGAAATCTAGTGTGTTCGGTGGAAACGACGAATTCGTGTGGGCGCGCGCTAGAGATAGCCTCCACGTGTACGAACTCGCAGATCTGGGTAATCACGTTGAGATTCCATTGATCCAATGAGTGTAGCTGGTCGGTGCGAGTCCGGCGGATCCCGATAGGCAGCGCTCTCGCCGGGGTTGAAGTGCTTTTCGCGGATCAGTTCCTTGCTGACGCCCAGGCCCGGGGCATGAGCGATGCGACGTCCGCCCACCTGCATCACGGTGAGAAATAGCGTACGCCCGCGATGCAGGCCAGGCTGGTGACCCAGACGCTCAGCTTGAGGCAGATCTTCCTGTCAACCGGCCCGCTGGCGCGGGTACCTTGGATTGTCGACCCGAAAGGCCGCGAAGGATGGAGGACAGCGTGTGGCAACAACAGTTAGTGACGTGGGTACCCGGCTGAACGTCGTCGTGCGCCATTCCACGGCATGTCACCGGACCCGGAGGCTGCTTCCGTTGCAGCTCGCGGTCGTCTTCGCGTTGTCCGTGAGCCTGAGTGCAAGCGGTTGCAAGCCGGACGAATCCAGCCGCCTCCCGAAGCAGGAGCAGGCTACGCAGACTCCGCAGGCCGCCGATCGGCGATTGCTTCTGGAGCAGCTACTGGCTGAATGCGCCAAGAGCTCTCCAGACCTCTCCGGGATCGAGCGATTGTTGAACGCTGGTGCGGATGTCGATGGCGTGGACAAGGGCGTGACGCCCCTGATGACGGCGGCCGGGCACAGCGGCAGTCCAGAACTGCTGGCGCTGTTGCTGAACGCACACGCAAGCGTCGATGCAAAGCAGCCAGATGGCACGACGGCGCTGATGTTGGCGGCCCAGCACAACACCAAACCCGCCGTCGTTGAAGTCTTGGTGAACTCCGGGGCTCGAGTGAATGCTCAGCGGAAGGACGGAGCGACGGCTCTCATGCTCGCGGCCAATTCCAACCCGGAAGTCGTGTCCGCGCTGCTGGCCGCTGGGGCAGATGTCCACGCGAGAAAGTCCGACGGTGGTACAGCATTGCTGATCGCGGTCGGTGCCTTTCACGCGAAGTGCATCGAGGTCAGCTCACGGCTGATCGAGGCCGGTGCCGACGTGAACGCCAAGGCCGAGAACGGTTGGACTCCGCTGATGGTTGCCGCGTTCTCGGGCGATCGCCATCCCGAAGTGATCCCGATGCTGTTGAGGGCAGGAGCGGATCCCCATGCACGGGACGTGTCCGGCATGACGGCGTTGGATCGGGCTGGAGGCAACGCAGCATTCAGGGGGACCAAGGCCTACGAGGATCTGAAGGCGGCGTCCGAGGGGAACTGACGCAGGACAGGAGTCGTGCGCTGCCCAGCGCGCTTAGCATCGGCTGTATGTGGGCGGCCTTACCGAAGGAAGTCTGGGTGATCCTGAAGCGAGCAATCGCGACGCGTGGCTCGCACGCTACGACGGATCGTGCGGAACCAGCTCCAGCTATTGCACGGCGAAAGCCACCTCGAACCTATGCGTCCCAGCTATCGGGGCGATTGGAACTCCCAGCGTT
>JAKFYL010000434.1 GCA_021730845.1 Planctomycetota bacterium
CCAGTCCGATTGAGCTTGGTCAAATGATTCGGCAGCCAGCACTGGCAGCGGGTCTAGTCTTCGAGGAGCGTCCTGCGACCGGTGAGAAGCTCGATGAACTGCTGCGAGACGCGGCGGTGCGGGATCCAGGCGCGCTTCCGCTGTTGAGTTACGCTTTGGAACAGCTCTACGAACGTCGCTCGCCCGAGGGCTTGCTCAGCCTGTCGGTGTATCACGAGTTGGGCGGCCTGGAAGGGGCAATCGGCAAACGTGCAGAGACCGTTTTCTCCTCGCTTCCAGCCCACGCGCAAGCCGAGTTCGACGGCGTCTGGCGTCAACTCGTCACGCTCGGTGAAGCTGGGGCTTCGGTGCGGCGCAGAGCTCTGTACTCCAGTTTGAGCTCGAGCCCCGGCGCCGCAGCGCTAGTAGATGCGCTCGTGGCGGCCCGGCTCTTGACCGCCGATCAAGCCCAGGGCGGGGAGCGGTCCATTTCTGTCGCCCATGAAGCGCTCTTGCGTCATTGGCCGCGCATGCTGGCCTGGGTCGAGGAGAACCGCGATTTCCTGCGGGCCCGCGCGCGGCTAGCGGCGCGTTTCGCCGAGTGGCAGGAGAAGGCGCGATCTGCCGACTACCTCATTCCTGCGGGCCCAGCGCTAGGGGAGGCCGAGAGTCTATTGATGCGCCACGCCACGGCGCTCGACGCCCCTGAGATCGAGTACATCCAAACCTCGGCCGCGCGCGCTCGCGAGCGCGAGCTACGCCGTCTGCGCCAAAGCCGTCTGGTCGCCGCCGGAGCAGTGTTGCTCAGCATCGCGGCCCTGATCAGCGGAGCTTTCGCCTGGCGCGAACGCGACGTAGCTCGCGCGGAACGCGCAACGGCAGAAGTTCAGAAGCTGGCGGCCGATGCCAACGCGACCGCGGCTCGAGCAAGCCAAACACGCGCCGCTTACTTGCAGGGCATTGAAATGCTGGATGCCGGCAAGACACGTGCAGGCTTGACCAGGTTGTCCCAAGCGTTGACGCTCGATTCAACCCACCAGGGCGCGCGCGACCGGCTGTATTCGTACCACTTGTACGGGTTGCCAAAAGCCATCTGTCTGCTCTCCGTGGAAGCGCCCGCCGGCTCTCGGCAGCGCATTTCTGGCAGCGACCTGGGACCCGTGCAGCGCTGCGCGTATCTCGACGCGCGCGGTGCGCCTGAGGTCATCGAATTGAAGACACGGCGCGTCGTTCCAGGTCCATGGACCGAGCAGCCCATGCTCGCCGCTGTGCTGAACCGCGGGAGTTCTCACCTGATGTGCGTCGGAAGCGACCGCACTTTCCGAGTCTGGTCCATTGACGGCAAGTCTTCGAGCCCGGTGATCCAACACGACACAAGTTGGAGCTTGGTCGAATTCAGCGAGGACGGACGTTGGCTAGCGGTGGGCGACTTGAGCGGGCGTATGGTCGTGCATCGACTCTCGGATGGCAGGCTGGCACACACATGGACGCAGGATGGCCCAGTCGTGACGATGGATTTCGATCTGACAGGCAATTTGCTTGCGGTGGCCGGCGATGAACTCGTGGTATTCGATCTGGCTGCTGGTAGCGAGCGCAGCCGCACGAAGGAGAAGGACTGGCGTTGTGTTCGAGCACGATTTGCCAAGCAAGGAAACTTGTATGCAATTGAGCAGGTTGCTCGCACGAGGGGCGAGTTTTGGGGGAGGTTCGTCTTTTGTGATCGCGAGACGGGCCTGCCCGTGCCAGCGACCCGAGAGCTCGCGAGCAAATCGGAGATTTTCGACTTCTGCCTGAATGCCGACGGAAGCCAACTAGCCGTCGCCAATCTCTCCAACTTGGCCCAGATCTGGCATCGCAACGATGCATCGCTCGATCAATCCTTCCACCACGACACCTACCCTACGCTAGTGCGATTCACGCCGGATGGTCGGCACCTGGTCAGCGGCACTCCCGACGGAACCGTGCGGATCTGGGACGTCAAGTCGACGAGTCTGGCATTCGAACCCATTAGCAGCGACGGCAGGCTGGAAGATCTGGAAGTCTCCTGGGACGGGCGCTTTCTGCTCACCAGCACAGCCCGGCACGCCCGTGCGTGGGATCTTTCCGTTGGCCGCGCACTGACGCTGCCGCTCGTCGCAACGGGTTCACCTTTGGCCATCAGCATCGATCCGACCGGCAAGCAGATGTGGACCGCCACGTCCGTTTCCGGTTTGCAGGCGTGGGATCTGAAGTCGCTCGAGCCCCTGGGGCCAGGTGTGCTCGCCGACCAAGAAGTCGGCGCATGCTTGTTTGACTCAGCCGGGCAACGGGCCGCCGTGCTCTTGGACGGCAAGTCGATCGGCCTGGTGGACCTGGCCACCGCTCGACTGGTCAGCGAGCCACGAATGCTCGAAGTCGGGGCTAGCGCCTGGGGCATGAGCGGAGACGGGACCATTTGCGCACTGGCGGATGGACCAGTCGTGCACTTCCTGGATACGGCCTCAGGCCTTCCCAAGCATCAAGCCTGGCGACTCGAGAGCGCGCCCCAAGCCGTACTCGGAAACTCAGACGGCAGCCTCGCAGTGGCACTTGCAGACGGTCAGCCCATCGTGCACGACCTTGGAACCGGTCGTGACACAGTGCTCTCACCGCCCAGCGCGGTCATGGAGTCCATAACCATCAGTCCAGACGGTCGCTGGCTAGCGGCCAAGGGAGTGGGAACGAGCCTGGCGGTTGAATACCCCGTGCTGGTCTGGGATCTCGAGGACTTCGGTGCCAGTCCGAAGCGGCTTGCCCATGGAGACCGAGTCTTGTCGATGAATTTCAGCCCAGACAGTCGCTGGCTGGCAACCGGTAACCGCGGTCAAATCGCCCAAGTTTGGAATGTCTTCAGTGGCGCGGCGGAAGGCAACCCCATCTTTCATCCAGCCGACTTCGTCGGCGAGGTGCTCTTCAGTTCGGACAGCCGCTTGCTCTCTACCGTCTGCCTCAACGGCACCCTGCGCGCGTACGACTGGCGGGAAGGCTGTCCGATCTCGGAAGAGTTCGCGACCGGAACCATTCCCAAGGCCGTGGCGTTCACGCCTGACGGCAAATCCATCGCTGCGATTGCAGCTGACCCGCAGGACGATTCCAAGAGCTATGCCCGCGTTTGGGAACTAAGCCCACAAACGCAAACACAATTCGACTTGGTCGCCCTCACGGATGCGGCCACTGCCCAACGGATCTCGACCACCGGTTCGCCTATCGTCTGCGATCCGTATGAGGGTTGGGAGCGCCTGCGTTCTCGTACTCCAGACCTTTGGTTTTCCAAACCCCCTGCGCGCCGATCGATTTCACCTGCCTTCGAAGCATCCAGTCTGCGCTGGATCAAAGACACCACGATCGGGATTGATGAAACCGCGCGCTCCATGCCAGCAGTAGCCATGGTGCGTGCTGCGGTGAGTGTGTGGAGCCAGCGCAGTCTCGAGCAGCGCAAGGCACGATTGGCCGAAATCGACGTGGAAAGCAAGGAATTCTCGACAGAGCTAGCTGTGTTGGAGGCAATGCAAGGAGAGATTGACGCACTCGCGGAGTTTGCCTCGCGATCCTGCTGGGACGATGGATCCACCTGTTTGTGGTTGAGCTTGCAAGCCGAGCTCGCAGGTCAAATGCCGAAAGCCCGGTCGTACATCGATCGCGCCCTGGAACTGGAACCTGATGATCGAGAGATTCTGAATCAAGCCAGTGATGTATACCGCGGCCTTCGCGCACTCGAGCCGGAATTCTCGGTGCTGACGCGGCTGCGGGCGCTCGAGCCAGATTCGCTAAAGCATCGCATGTACCTGGGATTCAACCGCTGGCGTGCAGGCGATCGGGACCGGGCCAATGCCGAGTTCACCGACATCGTGGATCGACCGGAGGTTCCCGAGCAAGATCGCATGTACATGCAGTTGCTGCTTGGCCGCAGCAGCGCAGCGCTGGCGCATTGGAAGACCAAGGCGGATCAGGAGCAAGCCGGCGAAGGCGAGCCCAGCTTCGAAACCATGATCATGTTGATCCTGTGTTACCAATGGAGTGGTGATGCCCAAGCAGCGATCGACGGGTTCCAGCGACTCATCAAGGATGATTCGGCCGTTGCCGATATCCGGTGGATTCAAGCCATCGATCTACCCCCCGATCTCATTCAGACGCTTTCGGGCGCGTTGGAAGCGACCCTCGCCAAGCATCCAGATTTGCGGCCTCGGTAATTCGTCCTCCAACAAAACCACCTGCGTATGCCGCTTCCCTTGGCACATCGACCCACGCGGCGCGTATTGGCGCTCGACGGTGGCGGCATTCATGGCCTGTTCACGCTGGAAGTACTGGCGGAACTGGAAACGCGCTTGCGCGCGGCGCACGGGGGCAATCGGCCCGAATACAGGCTGTGCGACTACTTCGATCTCATCGCCGGAACCAGTACTGGTGGCATCATCGCCGCCATGCTTGCGTGGGGCTTTCCGGTCTCCAAGATCCAAGAGCTGTACCTCGCAAGCGCCAAGCAAATCTTCGCGCGCGCGCCGTGGTACTACAGGCTCAAGTACAAGTTCACCGGTGATCGCATCAGCGCCACGTTGCGCGAGATGTTCTCCGAAGACGACGGCAGCCCGGCCACGCTGGGCTCGGCGAAACTGCGCACGCTGCTTTTGGTCACCATGAAGAACGGTACGACCGGGTCTGCATGGCCAGTCTGCAACCATCCCCACAGTCGGTACAACGATCGTGCCACGCGCGGCGACAAATCCAATCTGAACATTCCCCTGTGGCAACTCGTGCGAGCATCGACAGCCGCTCCCACGTTCTTTCCCGCCCAGGAGATCATGGTCATGGGGCAGCCGCAGCAGTTCATCGATGGGGGCGTGACGCCCTACAACAACCCTGCGTTGATTGCCGCGAATTTTGCCCTGCTTCCGGAATACGGGATCTGCTTTCCTCCCGGTGAGGATCGGCTGCTCGTCGTGTCCGTCGGTACAGGCAGGCGCGAAATGCGCTACGGCAGCGGCGAGATCCAGGACATGAACATCCTATCCCACGCGGTGTCGATCGTTCAAACATTGATGGATGAGGTCAGTGTGGAGCAGGACATGCTGTGTCGCGTCTTGGGTCGCTGCCGGTTCGGCGAGAAGATCGACCGTGAAATCGGCGATCTACAGGCATCGCATCCCTCGTTGCCGCCTCGCATGTCGTACATCCGCTACAACCACACGTACTCGGCACAGGAAGTCGCGGCAGCCTGCACGGACCACCGTTGCCACTGGTCCCTGGACGCCATAGGCTTGATTCCCGCGATTCGAGCAGCGGGAGCCAAGTACGCCAGCGAACGCGTGAGCCTGGACCATTTCGTCGGCTTTCTCGAAGGTTGACTCACCGACCATGCAGCCAGACGGGTCCGCCTCCAGTGATGCCATCGTTTCGCTGGATTTCTTCTGCCTCGGGTTCGCGGGTCCGCGGCGGCTCGGACCGGAAGACGCCGAGGCCGGCCCGTGGGCGAAACAACTGTCGGATGCGCTAGAGGTTGCCGTGCTTGGGCTGCGCAGCCGGCTGGCCGCATCCAGGCCGCTATGCGTCGTAGGTTCGCTCGCGCAAGGGGCCGACCTGGCGATCGCCGAGGCCCTGTTGGCGCACGGCGCGGTCTTGCGCGCCTGGTTGCCTGAGCCGCTCGACCGCTTTGCCAACGAATCGGACTTTCCGCATGCCGACGATCGGTTGCGACTG
>JAKFYL010000148.1 GCA_021730845.1 Planctomycetota bacterium
AGACGTTGCTCGTGACCGATGCACGGACGGGCCAGCCGATTGAGAAGTTTGGCCATTTGGTCGAGCCCAATCTGAGCCGGCGTCGCCCTCCAACGGGTACGCTGCAATTCGCACCGGTCCGCAATCCCGCTCCTGTGGATCACCAAGGCGGTCGAGTGCAGGTTTCGTTTCGACCCGGGATCGATGTGGTCGACATTGCCGCGCCCGGCTTCTTGGCGCAGCGTTTCGATCCGGAACCGGAAGCGCCAGTAGGAGATCACTTTGAGATCAAGCTCCACCCAACCGGCACCGTGTTCGGTCGTGTTCAGGACTCAGGTGTTGCGGCCGCGTACGTAGGAATTCGCCTGGAGCCAGGTTCCAGGAAGCGCCCGAGCGAGAGCGCGCTCGAACTCTTCGATCGTGACGAAAGCAGAGCAATGATGACCACGAGCGCGACGGACGGATCTTTTCAGTTCGAAGGCGTGCCGCCCGGCACCTATCGGCTGATTGCTCGATCGAGTTCGGGCACAGTTGCGTATGTGAAACGCGTTAGGGTTCACACCGGCAAGGTGGTCGACCTGGGCACGATCGATCTGCTTGCCGGGGCTACGATTCAAGGCCAAGTGCTCGTTCCAATGGGTCGGAGCCTGGCTGGCCTGACCGTGCGCCTCGACGACCGCAGTACAGGCGAAAAGCAAGTGACGCAAGCCGATGGTCGTTTTCGCTTCGATGGCCTTGTTGAGGACAGGTATGAGTTGTTCTTGCTCGACGTGGCTGGATCGGTCAGCGATGTGCCGCCCGTCGCCGTGCAGGTTGCCGGTGGCGAAGTGCGGGACGTGGTGATCGACGCGCGCGGCTTTGGAACGTGCATGGTCGACTTAACGATCCTGATCGGCGATCGCCCGACCGCCGATGCCTCGGTCGAATTGACTCGCCCCGGCAAGAATGCTCCCAGCATTCGCCTGGGGAAAGCCGACAAGGATGGCCGCGTTGTCAAATCTGTACCCTTGGCGAGTGGCCTTGGTCTACGGATGTGCACGACGGACGGTCAAAACCTCGTGCACCCGACCGCGCAATTCGACCTGACGCTCGACGCACACATTGTGGAGTCCATTCGTTTCGAAACGGCCAGCCTCGTCCTAGAACTTCCGGCGAGGCTTACGTTTCCGACGAGCAGCCTGCTTCAATTGACGCTCAAGTCAAGCGAGGGCGCGTCGGAGCATTCGCAGCACGTTAGCCTCGTGAACGGTACACCAGACAGCGCACGGGTCACTGCTACACATGGCGGACATAGCTTGCATTTCGACGATGTGCTCGCCGGGAACTGGCAGATCGCGTTCAGCGTAGCCGATGCTGACGATCGATCGACCACCCACAGCGATGGTCTATCCTTTCGTATTGGGCCAAAGTGGGTTTACAATGCGTCGGCCACTGTGAAGCTGCTTCCTGCGCAGACCGCGACCGTCGTGCTGGATTGACGATCGGCACCTGTCGGCTTCGGCCTTGGGCTCGGTCCTTGCGCGGCCGCCGAACCGGAATGTTTCTGTCCTGCCAAGTGCCAATCGCGAGAGCTTGGAATTTCGTGCTAGCGTGAGCGGATCTCGCGCAGCGCGGCTGCGCGGGGCGCGAGGACTTCTTCCAGGAAGCCTGCGTACAGCGCGTGGGCTGCGGCGTTTGGGTGCGTGTCGCTCTGGTGCACGTACCACTTGCGGCGGTCCTGGTCCGGGTAGCGCTCGCGAAAGTCGTGACAGGGTAGGCCCATGCGTCGGCACAGATCCATGACTTGCGCTTCTTCTTCTACCCAGTCGTAGCTGCCGTCCATGGCGAGCAGGTAGGGATGCAGTGCCACGTGCAGTTCGATGCCCTTGCGCCGCGCGAGGTCCTGCATCAGCGCCAAGGCCACTTCGAATTCGCGCCAACCGTTGCACCGCGGATCGAACTGATCGCGCATGATTCCCTCGACCGCCTTCTTGCGCAGCTGCAGGAACGCGCCAGCGCTGGCGACGCGCGCTAGATGGGATACGGCTCGCAGGCCCCGCATGAGCTTGGAAATCGGTCGTTTCCAGGTGCCCGGGTCCGACGCGCTCAAGCCCAGGCGCCGGATCCAAGTCGTGGCCGGGGAACTTCCGGCGTTTTCGTAGTACGTCGGCACGAGGTCGTTGAGGAAGAAGACCACCACGGCTAGGTCGGGCTCCGCGGGCGCCGCGGCCAGTTCCAGTTGCGCGAGCTCTTGCACAGTGTCATAGCCGTAGACGCCAAAGTTCCATACCTCGATCGCGTCATCGGCAAGGCGCGCGCGCAGCGAGGTCTCGAGCAGCGCGGCGAAAGTCTGCTCGCGCGGGACGCCCAGTCCGAACGTGATCGAATCGCCTAGCAAAGCGATGCGCAGCGCGCCGTTTGGTTTTTCCAGCACGCGTTCCACGTCGCGCATGCCTAGCGCGTTGACGCGGTAGTCGACCGCGAAGTCTGGGCCTTGCGCGCTGGCGGGGTACGTGATGGTCGCGTTGGCGCCCGGCTGGAGCACATAGCGCAGGCGCCAGTCCGGATGGGCCGTGTCGATGGAGGGCGTGAATTGTCCTAGTGGAACTACCGGCATGGGTATGCAGCGCCGGGCCGCGCATTCCCCGATTCCAAGGCCCAAGGCCAGGACGCCCAGCGCCAGACCCGCGCCGATCCTGAGCCGGCGCGAACGCTTCGATTGCAGCCCCGAACTAGGCGA
The DNA here is from genome assembly GCA_021730845.1 of Planctomycetota bacterium. Taxonomy (GTDB): domain Bacteria; phylum Planctomycetota; class UBA1135; order UBA1135; genus JAKFYL01. Next base: position 2,699 of record JAKFYL010000148.1, read on the forward strand.
CATCCAGCTTGTGCTTGGTGGCAAGAAGTCCAGCCACAGCCACCAGGGCCAAGGCGCTGCACGTGAGCAGCGCGCTCGTCGCGCCGCGCCAATCCCACAGCCAGCCGGTGCACGCACTGCTCAGGAAAATCGCTACGCCCACACCCATATGGTAGACGCCCAAGGCCGTGCCGCGCGCGTGGACGGGGGCGAAGTCCGCGATCCAGGCTTTCGCTACGCCTTGGGTGAGTCCCATCACAACACCGTAGCCCGCGAACAGCCACCACGCGGACGAAGGACCGAGCCAAGCGAAACCGGCGTAAATCAGCGCATAGGCGCTCCAACCCACGGCCAGCACTCTGCGCCGACCCACTTGATCCGACCAGCGCCCCGCCGGCAAGGAGACCAGGGCGTAGGTGAGCGTGAACAGGCCATAGACGAGCACCACGTTGCGGTCGCCAATCCCCCATTCGCGTGCGCGCAGCAGCAAGAATGCATCGCTGGAGCTGGCCAAGGAAAAGGCCCACAGCATGATCGCTGTTCTCCAGTAAGGTCGCGGCAGCTCGCTCACGGAGAACCACTTGGCATGGGGCTGGGGCGGCTGCGCGATTTCGCGCAGCGTGAACGAAAGCGCGATGGCGGCAGCACCGGGAATCGCCGTGAGCAGGAACATCGTTCGGTACTGGCCCGGCAAGAAGTGCAGCAAGACCAGGGTCAAAAGCACGCCCGTGAGCGCGCCCGCTGTATCCATGGCACGGTGCAATCCAAAGGCCTCGCCGCGGCGAGTGGGGCCCGCTAGGTCCGCGATCAGCGCGTCGCGCGCCGCCGTGCGCAGCCCCTTTCCCATTCGGTCGCCAGCGCGCAGAAACAGCGCCACCGGCCACGACCCCGCCAATCCCAGCAGCGGCTTGGCGGCGGCCGCGAGCGCGTAGCCGGCGCGAATGAACGGCACGCGCTTGCCGCTCTTGTCCGAGGCCCGACCGGACCAAGCCGTCACCACGCTCAACAACCCATCCGCGAACCCTTCGATCAACCCTAGGACCAGCGCCGGCGCGCCCAACGTGGACGCGAGAAAAAGAGGGATCAGCGGGTAGACCATCTCGGATGCGACATCGAGCAGGAAGCTGATCCAGCACAGCCTCCACAGGGCAGCCGGCAAGCGCGTGGACATCCAGGCAGGCTACCCAGGCAGGGCGTGCGAAGCGGCATCGCCCCCAGCCATGCGCCGAGAAAAGGGGGGCTGGACCTGGTTGGTCGAGCTGAAAATGGGTCCGAACCTGGGCGGGCCGAATGAATGTAACACGTTACATTGTAGTATGTTACGGCAATTTTGCGCGCCTGATACGCGCTTGTTTACCAGGCTCCTACGGCTTGGCACTAGTGAGAATTTCGCCAATTCCTACGATACTCCTGCGTAACAACCTCGCTTGAGCGGGGCTCTTGGAGCTTCCACGTGCCGCGTCAAGAGAACCACCGGAGGGCCGATTGAGGACCGCCGGATCATCCCACCTCGAACTTTAGGAGTACCCCCATGAAGAAAGTCTATTTGAGCCTGGCCATCGCCCTGGTTGCGGTTGCCTGCAAGTCCAACAAGATGGCCTCGGTCGGTTCGGCCTCCGCGCCGGCGAATGCCGAGTGCAGCACCAAGAAAGAGTGCTCGGGCGAAGCCAAGGCCGCTTGCGAAGGCGCCAAGTCCTGCGAAGGCGCCAAGGTTTGCCCGGTCACCGGCAAGCCGATGAACTAGTCGCACCTTCGGTGCGAATACGGCTCGCGTTCGGAAACGAACGCGGGCACGGACGGGCCCCAACCGGGGCCCGTCTTCGTTTCTGTCGCCGCGCGAGCCGGCTCGCTACTCGAGCACGAAGGTCACGCGCATCGACACTCGAAAGGACACGACCTTGCCCTTGGAGACGTCGACCTTCATGTCCTGCACCCATGCGCCTTGGATGTTTTTCAGGGTCTTGTTGGCGCGGGTGATGCCGCTCTGGATGGCATCCTCGAAGCTGGTCTTGGAGGTGGAGGTGATTTCGACGACTTTTGCGACGCTCATGGTTGATTGGGGTCTGGTCTTGGGGAGCGGAAATGGGGGCGGCGGCTCAGCCCTTTGCTGGCGCCGTTCTGCGCCCAGGTTACCCTGATTCTGGCCCGTTCGGGCCGGCCGGCGTTGTGGTCCTACGGCGCCGCGTTTATCTTCGCCCGGGTCGATTGATCGAGTACCCATGCGCCTCAATTCCTCCGCTGGGATTTCGTCTTGCCTGGGGGGCTTGTTGCTTGGCGCGGCCATGGCTCTTGGGGATGCAGGCGCGAGTCAAGGCGGCGCTGCGCAGCCCAGTCAAGTCCAAGCCGTGCCGCTCTACGGGCGAGACGTGCGTCCGCTGCTGGCGGATCGCTGCTTTCGATGCCACGGGCCGGACGAGGCAGCGCGCCAAGGCGACCTGCGCTTGGACACTTTGGAAGGCGCAACGGCGCCGCGGGGCGGGCTGCCTGCGATAACGCCCGGCGATCCTGATCGAAGCGAACTCTGGCGCAGGGTGAGTGCCGAATCGGATCAGGAGCGCATGCCTCCGGCTTCGAGCCACAAGCCGGCCCTCGATGTGCGCGAACAAGCACTCGTGCGCGCATGGATCGAAGCTGGAGCTCCTTACGAGGCGCACTGGGCGTTCGTGTCGCCCAGGCGTCCTTCGCTGCCGGCCCCGCGGCAAGCGGGCCTCGTGCGCACCAATGTGGATGCGTTTTGGCTCGCGCGCCTGGAGAACTTGGGCCTGGCTCCCAGTCCGCCGGCCGATTCCGAGCAACTGCTGCGGCGCGTGTTCTTGGACCTGACTGGCCTGCCGCCCACGCCGGAAGAGCTCGAGCAGTTCGCGGCCGACAATCGCCCTGACGCGTTCGAGCGCTGGGTGGATCGTTTGCTCTACGAAGAGCCCTACCAGAGCCGCTATGCCGAGCGCATGACAGCCGTGTGGCTCGATCAAGCGCGCTACGCGGATACTTCGGGCATCCACACC
>JAKFYL010000138.1 GCA_021730845.1 Planctomycetota bacterium
GTGTGCACGTTGTGCGAGACAGTGTCCGAGTTCACGAACTCCACTGCCGTTCCAGTCGTGATCACCATGACGTGCGGCTCGAAGCGGCAAGTTTTTTGGTCGAGCACCAACGGCTTTTCCATCGGCTTGGCGGTCACGCCTTCGACTTTGACCATGATCACCACGTTGGCGACGCCGCCGTCCTTGTCGATCAGCAACTTCTCGTCGAGGTCGCTGACCTTGGCGTCACCGTGGGAGCAGCCCTCGGCGGCCTTGGCATCGATGGAGAGCGGCTTGACTTCGGGCCGTTCGCCTTCGAAAGAAACCTTGCCGGTAACGCCTTTTACGTTCGGCGTACCTGCCAGCAGGGAACCGGAGAACACAGCGGCCAGGGCCGCGACAGAAATCAGAGTCTTTTGCATGGAATGTGGTTGGGAACTAAGGACGTCCGCGCAAGGGCGCACAGGGCCTACGCTCAGAGCGCACAGCTATTCGCCGCACTCCCCCGCGAATCCAAGCCTGATTCGGCGGAGTTTGCGTGGACTTTTCAAACTACTTGACGGTACTCGAGACGGCTTGACGGTCGAAATTGTACAGCCAGTCGAGGATGACTTGGATCTGGTCCTCGTTCTTGGACTTGGGATAAACGTCCTGATATTGAGGCGGGTTGCCCGAGAAGTTGGCCGGCATGGACGTTCCTGGGTAGATCCTGCCCGGGTCGACCAGCCAGTTGTGGGTCCAGTCCTCACGCAGCCGTTCGTGCGACAAAGCCAAGTCGGGAGCCCAAGCGATGGGGTCGGCTGCCGGCCGCTGCCCCATGCGGATGTGACACTGGAAGCAGTTCACCGATTTGGTGGCGATCGTATTGGCGATCTGGAACAGCTCCGGAGTCTTCTCCAGCCGACCCGCCAGGTACGAACTCGAGCGTAGCGGCGTCGGCTCGTAACTGGGATTCACAGGCGGATCCATGTGGAAGCCGGAGCTCTTTCCAGACGCCATGAGTTTGGGGAAGCTCGCTGCAATATCGGGTGCGCTGCCGTTCTCGACAGCGAGCACCTGGCCAGGTGTCAATCCAGCAGCTTGCGCGACTTCGCTCAAGGACTTGCCGGTATGCAGACGCAGCGCGCGCGCATACTCGCTGGGCCATTCCTTGGCCGACTTGAGCGCAAAGTAGTTGGCGATCGCCTCGGCTTCGCCCGCGTCCCAGTGGAATGATGGCATGCGCACGCGCACTTGCTCGCGCAGGGGCACGACTTCTTCGAGGAAGGAAACGAACCAATTGCGGCGCAACTTGTGGCCTTCGTTCCACAACACCGGTGGCGCATAGGTCCAGCGCACCTTGTCGTAGGGCTCCACGGAGCGGTCGCGCGCTTGTCCGTCGACATCGAACACGCTCTTGCCGTCCTCGGCGCCGGTCACGTAGCTGTAGGCGTCGTCTTCGCTTGCTGCTTTCGGATCGAACAGCTCGATTCCGTTGAAGTAGTAGTCGGTGACCAAGGGCACCAGACCACCGCCATTGGGCGCAGTGAGCCCCACGAGTTTGTCCTTGGGAATGAACAGCTTGTCGCCCGGCTTCTTGCCGAGCTCCGGTTCGTTCCGCAGCACGCGCACGGCCACTTCGTCGACTTCCCAGTCTTCCACTTCCGCCTGAACCGCCGCCAGACTGTGCCCCGGCGGCAATTTGGCGTCTCCCAGCGGCAACAATTCCGCCTGAATCGTGTGCTGTTTCGAGTTCGCGTCAGTGTAGGTGACCAATCCCGGATCGATGACGTGGCACGCAGCGCAGTTGTTCTGGCGCACGGAACGCAGCCCGGCGTCCATGGCCAGATCATCTTGTGTAGGCCGCATCTTGGCGCGCTGCACTTCGTCGTCCACCAATCCCACGACGAACGTACTGATGGCCTGCACCTCGTCCTCGCTGAAGCGGAACCACGGCATGCGCAGCTTTTCGGTTGGGTTCTTGACCTTTTCCAAGTCGAAGCTGCGCGGGCGCGAGAGTTTTTGCGCCAACCAACCCTCGCGGTATTGCGGGTCCAATCCGAACAAGTGCGCTCCGAATCCGAAATCCAACTTGTCGACGGTCTTGGAACCCCAGTTCGAGAGTTCCGTACCGATCGGCATCATGTCCTGCATGCCTTGGATTTCATGGCACGAGTAGCAGCCGTATTGGCCCACCATTTTTTCTCCGACCGCAACTTTCAATTTTTGCAGATCGTTCCAAGGCACCTTGGGATCCTTGCCGGCCAAGCGATCCTCGATCGTGGCCCGGCCATCGCGGGCGAATAGCCAACGCGCTTGCTCGCCCAGGACTTCCGCCAGCTGCCCGTCTGGGAGCTTGGTTGTCGCCGTGGTCCAGCCCTCGGGGGTATCGCGGAAGATGCCGTCGGGATCTTCCACCATGTAGGCGGTGATATCGGCCGCCTCTTGGTCCGAGAGCCGCAGATCGGGCATCAACGTCTCCGACCAATAGCTGGTCGGATCCTTGAGCCACCAGAAAAGCCATTCCGGGCTCACCTTGGTGGCGACGCCGCGCAGGTTCGGGCCATGCTCGTTGGCTCCGCGCTTCACTAGGGCCAAATCGTTGGTCTTGGGCTCCGAGCCGTCGTGGGGCGCCATGTTGTGGCAACCAAAGCAACCCACCAGGCGCATGCTCTCGCGACCCGCAGTCACGTCTCCCTTGACCGGCACCTTGGGTAGCGGCTTGAGCGGCGCGCGATCGACCAAGAACGCGGTGATCGACTCGAGCACAGCCGCGTCCCACTCCTTGCCCAGGATCGGCCGACCCTCGCCATAGCGCGAAACCGCCACGGGCTCTTCGGGCGGGTAGTTCTCCTGATGGAAGAACTGCGGCATCCAAGTTGTCGGGCGGAAGGCTTTGGGATCGCTAACCCAGGCGATGATGAATTCTGGCTTGAGTTTGGCCTGCAAGTTCGCGAGCGACGGGCCGGGGCGGCGCTTGGTCGGGAACCAATCGATCTTGTGGCACGAGTAGCAACCGTAGCGCTCGACCAGTCGATAGCCCTTGCTCACAGTGGGCGCGTCGGCGGCGATCAACTCCATCGACGTTTTGTGGCACTGCACGCACGAGGCCTCGGTCATGCTCGAGCTCAGCATGGGGTAATCCCAGTGGTGCTGCTTGTGCCAGTGGGAATCCTCGTTCCACTGAGCCGCTTCGGCTTGGTCGGAAGGACGGTGGTCGGAGCGCACGAAATCGAGCGCTTCGCCCGAGCCACGGTGGCAAATCGTGCAACCGAAATCCTTCAACGGATGCGGAGATTTCGAACTCAGGTACAGGTCCAGCCGCGGATGGGACGTGTGCGGCTGCGCTTCCTGGTCGAAGCCGGCGCGATCGATGCCCACGTGGCAGGTGTGGCACATGTCGATGCGCTTCTTCTTGGTGAAATTGAGCTCGAAGGTCAGGTTTTCGAGCACAACTTTGTTCACGATCAGACTGGGACCGATGAAATCCAGTCCGGGCGCGTCGCGGATGACTTTGGCGATCTTCTCTGCCGGAGCTGCGGGCGCGAGCGCGTTCAAGCGTTTTCGAACCGCGTCCAGATCGCGCGTTCCAGCCGACAGCTTCTTGGTGGATTGGTCGAGTTCCGCACGCAACATGCTCAGCCTTTGCTCGGCCGCAGAGCTCTTGAGCTCAAACTCTTGCTGCAGCGTGACGGCTGCGTTCATGCGCTTTTCCGACTCGGCCAAGAAGTCGGCCTGGAGCTTGGGATCGTCGGCGCGCGCGCGCCGCTCCTCCACGATGTAGCGATCCCAGTTGAACTGCGACTTGACCTTCTTGGCTGCTTCGGTCGCGTTCCACAAGTCGCCCTTGATCAGGCGCAGGGCTTCTTGAGCTTGGGCGATGTCGCTGGAGCGAGCCGCCACTGCTTGCTCGGCAGCGTCGACGGCGGACTTCAACTCGGCTTCGGTCTTCTCGGCGCCCGACTCGACCAGCTTGGCGGCGTCAGCCTTGGCCCGCTCCAACTCAAGCTGACGGAACTCGCGCTGGTACTGCTTCCAGGGCCTGTTCCAGTCGTCGAGCACCATCCACACGCAAGAAATCAAGAGCAGCAAGCTCGAGATCAAGAACCACCAATTGAGCGTGGGGACGCTGTAGTGGGTATCGCCGCGATCAGCCATGTGAGAGGACCAGGATTCGCCGCGGACGGCTCAGACGTTGAAGAAGTACTCCGGCATGCCGATGAAGTACTTCAGGTTGACGGTCCAGCGCAGGCCCATCTTGATCGGGATCAGGACGAACCACAGGAACAGGTGTAGGAAAATGTTGAAGCGCATCATGCCCATGCTCTTGACCATGGACTTGCCCACGGTCAAGCCAATGAGCGGCGGGAGCAACAAGAAGTAGCCCAGGACCAGGACGATCCCCGGAGCTTCGCGCAGGAATGGATTGCCTGGCCTCGGCTGTCCGAGCAGCTTGACCCAGAAATAGGTCGACAAGTCGACGTTGGTCATGGGTTCGAGCTTGTGCAGGTCCCAGTACTCGAAGGGCCCGAAGAAAGACCAGTTCGGTCCGCGCAGGAACGTGCCCAAGATGACGAACGAAACCCAGAACAGGAGGAAGCCGACCCAAAAGAAAGAGATCGCGAACGGCCGCTCGTCGAACGTGTAGTAGCCGTTGCCCTTGGGGTTGTTGTCCAAGTAGGGGATGGCACACAACCCCAGGACGATGAAGCTCGGTAGGAGCACCCCGGCGATCCAGGGGTCGAAGTACACCAGCAGCTCTTGCAGCCCCAGGAAGTACCAAGGCGCCTTGGACGGGTTGGGCGTGCGCGCAGTGGCCGCGGGCTCTTCGATCGGCGCCCCGATCGCGATGCTCCAAATGATCAGACCTGCCGTGAACAGGATCAGGCAGATGAACTCGGAGTAGACCAGGTCCGGCCAAGTGAAGACCTTCTGCTTGGAAACCTCGCCTTCGAGCGTCGGTTCCCCGCGTTTGGTGCGCTCGTCGTTGATCACCGCGCGGCGCAGACTGAGCCACGAAAAGTACACGACCGTGGCGAACAGGATCAGGATCGGAACGTTGTCCGGCTTGGTAATGATCGTGTTGAAGTTGGGATCTTGCCAGGCGAACACGAGCAGCCCCGTGGACAGCGCAAAAAACACGCTGATGACGGCGACCTTGGAGAAGAAGCGCCGGAAATACAGCACGCCAGCCACGGCCACGATGCTGAGCACCGAGTAGCGCGTCGGCTCCGTCATCCAGTTCGCCAAGTGCTTGATGGCAGCGGCCACGGCGCCGTCCTGGGTAGCGGCTCCCCCGCCGCCCAGGAGCGGACTCGCGATCGCCAAGCAAGGATGCATCAACAGTCTCCGTTGGGCCTTAGGGGTATTGGGGCAGGCAATCTGGTCGACCTAGAGCGGGCCGGAGATTCCGCCGTCCTTGCGAACGCGCCAGAAGTGCACGGCCATGAGCGTCGCCGCGACGAGCGGAAAGCCGACGCAGTGCAACACGTAGAAGCGCAGCAGCGCGCCTTCGCCCACGAACCTGCCGGCGAGCAGGCCGAACCTCACGTCGTCACCAGCGTGAACGAAATTGAGTCCGCCGAAGCTGAGCATTGCGGCTCCCGGACCCTCGTGGCCCAGGAACGGCGTGGCGCGCGCCATGTTCGTGCCGACCGTGATGGCCCAAACCGCAAGTTGGTCCCAGGGCAGCAAGTAC
>JAKFYL010000210.1 GCA_021730845.1 Planctomycetota bacterium
GCCCCCTTCCGCTAGTGCATCCGCGTCGCTTCCCCGATGCGGTGCAATTTCATCATGTTGGTCGAGCGCGAGACGCCCGCGGGTACCCCGGCGACGAAGATTACCTCTTCGCCGTTTTGGACCAGGCCCCGTTCCAGGAGTTCTTCTTGAGCTTCGTGCAGCATCTCTTCCAGGCTCAGCACGCGCTCGAAACTCATCGGCCGAACGTGGCTGAGAACGGTCATCGCATGCAACGTTGCACGCGAGGGCGTCAACGCAACGATGTCCGCCGTGACGCGGTAGCGCGAGAGCAAGCGCACGGTGTTGCCGCTCTCTGTGAACACGATGATCTTCTTCACGCCCAACGCCTCGGCGGCGTGCGAAGCCGCCATCGCGGTGGCATTGGAGAACGTGGGCTCGTTCTGCCGAAAGGCGGCGCCACGCAATTCGGAGTAGCGCTGCGAAGACTCGGCCGCGCGCGCGATGCGCGTCATGGCTTCAACGGCTTCGACCGGATGGCGTCCGACGGCGGTTTCGGCCGAGAGCATGACCGCATCGGTGCCGTCCAGCACGGCGTTGGCGACGTCGGTGACTTCGGCGCGCGTGGGGCGCGAATTTTCGACCATCGATTCGAGCATTTCGGTGGCCGTGATGGCGTAACGACCCTCGCGCAAAGCTTCCTGGATGATGTGTTTTTGAACCAGGGGCAGTTGCTCCAAACTGATTTCGACCCCCAGATCACCGCGCGCGACCATGACGCCTTCGCTGGCGCGCAAGATCGAGGTGAGATTCTCCAAAGCGGCCTTGCGCTCGATCTTCGCGATCAAACCCACGCCAGGAATCAACTCGCGGATGCGGTCCATCTCTTCGGAGCGCGAAACGAAGGACACGCCCAAGAGATCGATGCCAAGCTCGCGCGCCAGCTGAATGTGCTCGCGGTCTTGTTGCGTGGGCAGATCGGACGACAACAGCGAGTCGGGCAAGTGCACGCCGCGACGATCGGCGATCTCTCCTTCGCGCGCAACCACGGCGACGACCGCATCGCCATCCAAGCGCTCGGCCACCAATTCCACGGCCGCATCCGCCAGCAACACACGGTGACCGACGCGCATGGCGCCGCGAAAGCCGTGGAAATAAAACGGAATCACGTCCGGATCGGAAGAGCTGGAAGCCTCGATCAAACGCACGCGTTGACCCGCGAACAGGGCCCGGGGGCCAGCGGCCAGCTTGCCCAGGCGCAGTTTGGGCCCTTGGATGTCGGCTAAGATGCCGATCGGAGTCTGGCATGCCTCCGAGGCCGCCCGCACGGCCGCCACGCGGCGCGCGTGCTCGGCCGCGGTGCCGTGGCTGAAGTTGATGCGCGCCACGGACATGCCTGCACGAATCATGGCCACAAGCTTGTCTTCCGAAGCCGGACCAATCGTGGCTACGATCTTGGTGCCGGCGCGAATCCAGGTACTGGGCGTTTCCAAGGAATGGACGGAGGGAGTTGGCATGGAGGGGAACGCGAGTCTCGAGCGTGAGCGGTTTACGGCGCGCGAATGCTGCGGCGCGGGATTCTGGATCGTCCCATCGGCAGGGTCAAACGACCATGACATCAAGGCCCGCGCTTCGAGCCAGGATCGACACCTAAGCCCAATCCCATGAAGAAGAAGCGACGCTCCAAGCACTCCCAGCAGCGCAGCCTCGACGACCAGGCAAGTTACGTCTGCGGATCCTGCGGCGAAGAAATCGTCGTGCCCCTCGACCCCTCAGCCGGCGACAGGCAGCAATACGTCGAAGATTGCCCAGTCTGCTGTTCCCCGAACGAAATCTTCGTCGACTACGACGAGGACGGGTCCGCACGCGTGACCAGCACGCCGGAGTAAGGCGCCAAGACTCCGAGCAAGGACGGACTCCAGCCACCCCAACTTTGGGAATCGCTGAGCGACCATGCTCCGGCCAAAAAAATGAGCTGGTCGGATCGATTGACCCGGCCAGCCCGAGAGAGGTTCTGGTGCCGTCCTGAAGGCAGTCGCGGCAAAGGCTCGGATTTCACCGCACCACCACCGGCCCCTGGAAACCGTGCGCTAGGACGGAGGCTTCGGGCGCTAGGTTCCGTGGATTTCCGTAGCGGCCAGGCAACGGGTCAAGAACGGGATACTGGCCCAGATCCGTGGATCAACACCGCGTTAAACCCTTTGGCGAGGCAGACTTGGAATCGCGCGAGCAGGTAGCCGGCACCCAAACCCACAAAGCAAGGGCCTACAAGGGCTTACGGCTGGCCTGTTCCACTCGTCTGGGCCAGTTTCGGGGCTAGTCCCCTGCCCGCGCGTTGTCAAAATCCAGCCCGAACACCTTGTAGTAGATGTCAAAGCCCTTGGCCCGCCGGCAGTCGTTCCAGCTCGCAACCACGCCGCGTTCGACCAGAGCCAGAATCGGGGCCTGGTAGTTTTCGTGGTACACGCCTTCCTGGCGCTGGTTCAGGTTGCGCGGCGGCCCGAGGGTCCTGCCGTTGGATTCGATGCGGCGCACATAGGTGTGGTCCAAGTAGGACAGGTCGTCTTCCCAGCCGCAGATCCAGGCGTGGTCGGGCAGTTGCACTAGGCAGGGGTAGTCCTGCTCGTGGGCCTTGGTCGTCAAGGAAACTGGTTTGGTACTGGGCTTGCCGTGGCCGTCGAACAGCCTGAAGAACACGTCGCGGCTGGCGTCTTCCCCCACCACCCAAGCCAGCGCAAAACTCCCCGGCGATTGGGGCGGCCCGGGTGCCACGCTGGGGTCGTGGTCGGAACCGCGCCACTGCCGGTCGAATTCGATGCACTCCGCTTCCGGAGCCAGATCCGGGCCCAAGAAGCGCGCGCGCAAGTACTGGTTTCCGTCGCCCAGCGGCTCGTCCCACACGGCGATCGTGCGTCCGTCATTCAGCTTGGCCAGGGAAATGTCGCCTGCCAGGGCTACCTCGCTGATCTTTCTAGGCGCGCCGCCTAGGCCGCCTTCGCTGGTGATTCGGCGCACGACATAACCGCTGTCGCGCATGGGCCAGGCCACGGCGAAGCCTTCGCGCTCTCCGAGCGCTTGTACAGCAATGCCGTTGGGGGCTGCGGTCCAGACATCCGCTTCGACGTCGAAATCCGGTCCCAGGGGCACGCCATCCTTGGCGAACAACTGGGCGCGCAGGCGCCGATCACTTTCGCGCGTCAAGCTCCAACACGCCAAGAACTTGCCGCTGGGAAGCATGGCGCTCAGCACCTGGTCGACCGTATCGCTGCCGAGGTCGGGCCGCGCGGGTGTTCCGCTCTGGGACGGGAGCGCCGCAGGTAGCAACAGTTCGGGGCTCATGAACTTTCCTTTGGCGTCGACCACGCGCAAGTAGGGTTCACCCAGCTTGTCGCGCGAATCGCACCAAGTGATCACGGCTCGATCGCCGCCGGCTGCGGCCACGCTGCTGGTTTTCTGGCCCGCGCTGGCTTCGTCCGTGTTCACGCGGCGCTCGGGGGTCGGCTCTTGAGCGTCGCTGGCCAGGATGCGCGCGTAGATGTCGTTGTCGTTGCCGCGCAGTTCGCTCCAGGCGATGAGCAGCGAATTGCCGGCGCCCGCGACGCGGCCGGCGGATGCGCGCGTGGTTTCCGGTGCGAGCGGGTCGAGCGGCGGGCGCTGGCTGGGCGAGCCGTCCGCAGCGAGAAATCGCACTTGAAAACGCCCGCCTACGGCCACTTCGCGGCCGCGCGAGGCGTCGCGCTGTTCCAGGATGGCTAGTCCCTCTTGCCAGGTGGCGACGTGCACGTGCCCCCAAGGCTTTTGGCCCAAGACGATATCGTCGCCAGTGCGCGTGCCGCGCGCGGCAATCGGGCGCAAGACGAGCTCGCGACCGCGATCGACGACGAGCCACCAGCCCGCGTTGGGCCTTGGGTCGGTCAGTGCCTGCAAGACCAAGCCTTCGCCCAGGGTTTGCACGGCGCTCGTGCCCAGAACCATGCCTGCGATGTTGCCTTCGACGCTCGGCCAAACCAGCAGCACTTGTTTGCCGCCGGGCGAGGAAAACACTGGTCGACCCGTGGCGATCGCTCCGCGCGCGTTGGCGCAGCGGACCTTTCCGCCCTCGCCACCATCTGCCGGCAGGTCCTGCAAGAAGATGCGGCCCTTGCGCAGCCAAGCGAACGTCGCGGTCCCGCGTTCATCCACGGTGACGGTGAGTCCCAGCTCTTCGCGTCCGGAGCGCTCCGCTTCGTGCAGTTCCGCAAGTTGTGCAAGCCGCTCGTCGCCCACACCAAGCATGGCCTGCGGGCCCTGAAATTCCCCGTCGCCGTGGAACACGCGGCCCATGAAACGCCAAGGTTCGGTGATCCCAGGCAAGGTGTAGCCCACAGCGCCAGCCAACTTCGGACCGGCGGCCATGGCAGGGTCGAGTTCGCGGAAAGCCGCACCGTGGATCGGAAAAGGCCGTTCGGGCTCACGCAGCGTTCCGTCAAGGGCCAGCCGCCCGAGGAACAAGCCCAAATTGCCGTTGCGGGTGTCGCGCCACGAAAGTGCCCAGCCTTCTCCAGCTACCCCAGCGACGTCCAGAAGCAGGTGCAAAGCCCGGCCGGATTGGTCCTCGTGGACCGGCTTGTCGAGCGCGATGACGTCCTGGACGTCCTTCACGACGCGGCCGACCACACCCTCTTCCTGGGGGACCATGTCTTCGGTCCAGCGTTTGGCTTCTTGGTCTTGGGTCGTCTGCGGTGAGCCCGAACCAGTCGTGGCCACATGTACAGCCGGCCGGGGGCCCGTCCAGGCCGCGGCAATGCCCCCTAGGGCCCCCAGTCCCGCGATCGCCCAGCTGGAGCCGCGAGCCCCATGGAGGAACTTTCGGGGCGCCGCGCGAATTCTCCCCCGGAATTTCAGACAAGGGGTAGGCTCAAATGAGTCGCCTGCCCCAAGCAAATCCCCCCCATCCGCCACCCGAGGCTGGCCCATGAGAACCGAGTCCTTGCCGCCTGCGTCGTCATCGCGATCGTTCGTATCCGTCATAGTCGCCATAGTGGTCGTGATCCTGTTCGGGATGATGATGTTGCGCGCATAGTCGCCTGCGTCACGACGATCTAGGCTTTCTTGCGCAAGCCTGTTGGCTGCGTGTTGCGGGTGGTCCGCAGTCTACTCCCTAGAACGTAGGCTTTACCTTTCGCAAACCTGCTTTGCGAGTAGGCTGTAAGACCCAGGTTTCGATCCGTCGAACTTTGTGCCACGGGCAGGACGCTGGTTCTCGCTTCGAAGAATCCAAGCGCCCCGTTCCGCTAGCTCGACGCCTATGCAAGCAGATAGGCGCCGCGCCGCTCTCTCTCCCCTAGCTCGTTCGCGGTGACGGCCTGGAACACCACCCCACTTTGCAACCTCTCTCCCTCTAGAAGGCCTATGTCACCCAATCCCCTCAGGAGCTCATTCGTACTGCTCGGCTGCGCGCTCGCTTCGAGCGCCTTTGCCGGCGAAGACCCCGCGCCGACGCGCCGCTCGGACGCGGCGCAAGTCACATCCAGCCTCGAGCAATGGCGCGACCAGCACGGATCGAACTGGCAGACCGTGTACGACAAGAGCACCGGCACGGCGCGCTTTGTGTTCGGCGGCCGAGCCAAGGCCCTGTTCGCCCCCAAGAGCGACGCGGATTTCTTCGTCTTGGCGCGCGCGGCTGTGCTGCAAACCCGCGGCATGCACGGGCTGGAT